>JANXTD010000910.1 GCA_025352585.1 Fimbriiglobus sp. | reverse complement strand
AATCCGCCGCCGAATCCGCCCTGCTGGCCGCCGCCGAAGCCCCCGCCGAAGCCGCCCTGCTGGCCGCCGAATCCGCCTTGCTGGCCGCCGAATCCGCCGCGTTGTCCCTGCTGGCCGCCGAAGCCTTGTTGGCCGCCGCCGAAGCCTTGCTGGCCGCCGCCGCCGCCTTGGCCCTGCCGCCCGCCGATGCTCGACGGCGGGGACAGCGTGGGGACGTCCCGGATGCCGATGCCGCTAAAGCCGAGGACGCCGAGATTCGTCGCCCCGACTCCGGGGTTCACGAACCCGCCCTGGCCGCCGCCGCCGCCACCCTGACCGCCGCCGAACCCGCCCTGCTGGCCGCCACCTTGCTGGCCACCGCCCTGCTGACCGAACTGGCCGTTGCCCGCCGGGATGATCAGGTCGTTCGGCCGCAACACGCCTGGCGCGTTGGGGCGGGGTGCGAACCCGCCGCCGCGGAGTTGGCCGTTGCCGGTAAAGATGCCGCCGACGAACTGGCCGCCCGGCCGCGTCGTCGGCGTCGGGTTCTGGGCCTGGGCCGAGTCCGTGAAGGACGACAGGATGCACAGCACGCCGAGCGTGGCGATGCTGTACACCAGGGTACGCGTGACGGAGCGGGTCATGGGAGTCCTCGGAGGGGGCGTCAAGTTGCGCGGTCGGCTTGCGACTACAACGCGGTTCGGGGGCGGCCGTGAGCGCGTCGCGGCGGAATGCGTTACTCACTGACTTCCATTGTTCAGGAACTTGCGCCGCCAGTCGAGGGAACCGCCGCGATTTGCTCAAGTTTCCTGTCGCGGCGAACACCACAAGTCGCAAGCGCGTCGGGCACGCCACCGCGAAGCCGCCTTGACTCCGACGGCGAGCCGGCTATGATCGTTTGCAACGGGCGATTGAAACAATTGATTGAAGCAAACGATTGAAGTGGAAGCCGTGACCGAACCGACGACAAGCCCTGTGACCGACGCGAAGCCGACCGAGCCGCGGCTGCGGCTGCTGCTGGCGGCCGAGGCGCTGTTCGCCCGCAAGGGTTATGACGGCGCGACGGTCCGCGAAATTTGCGACCGCGCGGGGATGAACGTCGCGGCGATCAACTACCACTTCGGCGACAAGGAGCGGCTGTACATCGAGACGGTCCGCCACGCCCACGCCTGCGGTGTCTCCGACGCCGGGCCGCCGCCGCAACTCGCCGGCCTGCCGCCGGCCGAGCGGCTGCGGGGCTTCGTCGCGGCGATGCTCAAGAACATGGACGCCCCGGTGCGGCCCGAGTCGATGCAACTGCTGATGCGCGAACTCAGTCAGCCGAGTCCCGCGACGATTTCGGTCGTCGAGGACTTCATCCGGCCGATGGCGATGGGACTGTTCGCCATCCTCGCCGAACTGCTGCCGGACCTGCCGGAGCGGCAGCGGCTCATGGTCGGCTTCAGCGTCGTCGGGCAGTGCCTGTACTACCGCCAGAACCGCACCGTCTCGACGCTGCTCTTCGGCGCGGCCGCGGTGGACGCGCTGTCGCTCGACGCGATCACCGAGCACATCACCCGCTTCACGTTCGCGGCCCTGGGGCTGGCGGGCGCTTACCCGACTGTCGTCCGAACCGAGGGGGCCGTATGAACTGGGTCGCGCTGCGGATGCTGTTGGGCGACCGCACCAAATTCCTCGGCATCGTCTTCGGGGTGAGCTTCGCGTCGCTGCTGATGGGCCAGCAGATGGGCATATTCTGCGGGCTGATGCGCAACACCACCAGCCAGGTCCGCGACATCGCCGGCGGCGACATCTGGGTGATGGACCGCAACGTCCAGTTCGTCGACGACGTGAAGCCGATGACCGAGGGCAAGCTGCAAGTCGTCCGCGGCGTCGAGGGGGTCGAGTGGGCGGTCCGGCTGTACAAGGGCGTCGGCCGGGCGAAGCTGTCCAACGGCAACTTCCAGCAGATGATTCTCATTGGCCTCGACGACGCCTCGCTGGTGGGCGCGCCGTCGCCCGATCGCATGATCGTCGGCGACGTGGCCGACCTGCGGCAGCCGGACGCGGTGATCATCGACGAGTTCGGCTGGCGCTACCTGTTCCCCGGCCAGCCGTTCGCCGCCGGCACCACACTCGAGATGAACGACAAGCGGGCGGTGATCGTCGGCATGTGCTACTGCAACCCGACCTTCCAGACCTTCCCGATCCTGTACTCGACCTACTCGCAGGCGATCAAGTTCTTGCCGCAGGAGCGGCGGGTGTTGTCGTTCATCCTGGCGAAGGCCAAGCCGGGGCAGAACCCCGAGGCGCTGTGCGTGGCGATTGCCGAGCAGACCCGGCTCAAGGCCCAGACCAATGACCAGTTCTTCTGGACGACCATCGACTACTACGCGATGCGCACCGGCATCCCGATCAACTTCGGCATCACCGTGATGTTGGGGTTCGTCGTCGGCTGCGCGATTGCCGGGCAAACCTTCTACCTGTTCACGATCGAGAACCTCAAGCAGTTCGGCTGCCTCAAGGCGATGGGCGTGAGCAACCTTCGGTTGATCCGCATGATCCTCCTCCAAGCCGCCGTCGTGGGATTCTTGGGCTACGGCATCGGTATCGGGGGTGCCGCCGGGTTTGGCTACGCGATGACGCACTTCGTCAAATCGACGCCGCCGGCCTTCTACTTCCCCTGGCAGGTGATGGCGATCTCCGGCGGCGCGGTGTCGCTGATCGTGACGCTGGCGGCACTGCTGAGCATGAAGCGCGTGCTGTTCCTCGAAGCGGGCGTGGTGTTCCGGTAGGCGAGCGGTTTTGTCTTCTGTGGCTGGCCGCTGTGAGGCCGGTCTTACTGCCTGGGTGGATGATTCTGCGCTGGGGAGGCGAACCGGCC
>JANXTD010000898.1 GCA_025352585.1 Fimbriiglobus sp. | reverse complement strand
CGAAGGTCAGCGTCGCCGTCACGACGGTGACGATGGCGCTAATGAGGATTTTGTGGCCCGAGTCCTGGGCGATTTGGGCGGGGGTGAGGTCCAACAGCGTCGGCATGGGGGCCTTCGGGGCGGGTGGGTTAGCCGACGAAGACGCCGCCGTTGAAGCTCGGTTCGTACGCCGGCTTCGACGACTCCGGGGTCGGCTCGGGTTGGAGCAGCGCGGCGTCGGTGTAGCGCGTCACCGCGGAGCCGGCCGACTTGCCGGGGGCGACGACGAGTTCGCTGCCGGCGTCGCCGGGCAAGTCCTTGACCGCCACCCGGATGCCGCCGCGGTTGTCGATGTCGCCGGCGAAGAAGTTGGCGACGGGGACGAGCCTCACGCCGGCGGGGTCGAGCAGGCCCACGCCGCTGGCGATAAACACGCGCGGGGCACCCCCCGGCCCGGCCCCGACCACGAGGTCGCCGCGGCCGTCGCGGTCGATGTCGCCGACCGACACGAAGACGCCGTCGCGCAGGACCGGCTCGAAGATGAAGAAGTCGCTGACCAGCTTGACGGCCTGGCCGCGGCCGAGCGCCGCGCCGTCGTAGATGGCCACGCGCGGCCCGCCGCCGGCCCCGGCCGAGACGACGAGGTCGGGCACGCCGTCGCCGCTGATGTCGCCCAGCGCGATGCGGCAGCCGCCGCGGAAGGCGGAGTCGTCGATGCCGAAGAAGTCGGCGACGACGAGGCCCGACTTGCCATCGAAGACGCGGACGCGCGGCCCGCCGCCGGCGTCGGGGCTGGTGACGATGTCGGTGTAGCCGTCGCCGTTGAGGTCGCCGGCCGCGACGAACGCCCCGCCGGTGAAGCCCTCCTCGAAGGCGAGCCACGAGCGCATCAGGTGACCGTCCGCGCCGCTGTAGACGCGCAACTGCGCGGCGAGGCCGGGGCCGGGGGCGGTGACGATGTCGGCGTAGCCGTCGCGGTCCACCTCGGCCGACGCCGTACGCACGCCGCCGGTGAACCCCGCGTACGGCGTGAACTCGGCGCGTAAGACGCCGTTGGGGCCGTACGCCTGAACGGTGCCCAGCCGGCCGGAGTCGGGCGAGACGACCGTGAGTTGCTGACTCGGCAGCGGCGTCGGCGGCGGCAGCGGCGGGGTCGGCGGGGCCTCGGGGCTGACCGGCGACGCGGGGGGGGGCGGCGGCGGCGGGGCCGGCGGCGGCAGCGGCACGGGGGGCACGCCGCCGGTCGGCTTGGAGTCGGGCAGCACGACTTCCCAGCCGATGTCGCGCAGGCCGGCGCGGTCCAGCACCGTGAACGCCCGCGGCAGACGGTCGGCCGGGTCGCCGTTCATCAGCGCCGGGGCGTCGCCGTCCTGGGGCGACCGGACGCCGCGCGCCCAGTGCGCGCCGCCGAGGTCGGCGTCCTCGGCCGGCACGGCGTTGCCGCCGTAGGCCTTGACCGAGGCGTCGCCGGTGAAGTACCAGTCGCCGCTGGCGGCGTACTGCGTGAGCGACGTGAACCACGAGTTGCTCGTGCCGTAGCCGAGGACGTGGCCGAGTTCGTGCATCGCGGTGGTGCGGAAATCGACCTGGCCGGACGCGGCCCCGGCCGGGTCGGTGCCGAAGTACCAGTGAGTTTTGGCGTCGAAGCTGATCGAGCCGCCCCACGGCCCGAAGTCGGTCGGCTTACTGGCGGAGGACAGGCCGCCGAGTTGGCCGCGGGCGTAGACGAGGTCCCGGAAGGCCTCGCGGCCGGCGACCGAGCCGGCGCTGCCGGGGGCCGCGAAGGCGACGCCGCCGTCGCCGCTCAGCCCGGCGCGGCCGCCGACGTAGACGACGATCACGCCGGCCGGCACCGCCAGGTTGGTCCGCAGGGCCGTGCCGCCCGACGCCGGGTTGACGTACTGCGCCGTCCAGGTGTTGTTCTGCGTCAGGTCCGGGGCGATGGCGGTGAGCGTGTCGCCCAGCAGCGCCGCGACCTGCTTGCCGGCGTCCTGGAGCGCCTGGACCTTGCCGACGGAGTCGAAGAAGGCGGGGCCGGCGCGGGTGCCGTCGTCGTCGAAGCGGAAGTCGAAGCGCACCGGGTTCCAGCGGGCCTCGAGCGTCAGCAGTTTGAGGGGGGAGGGGGGCCGCGTCATGGTGCCGAACTCGGGGGGCGAGGGTCGCACAGGAGATTAGAG
>JANXTD010000867.1 GCA_025352585.1 Fimbriiglobus sp. | reverse complement strand
CGGGTCGAGGACGTTGACCCCGTCCCCCTCGGGCTGGGTCGCCCTCCTCACGGCCTCGACCTCGTCATCGAGTGAGGCGAACGTCAGCTTGGGGTCGAGGAGCGGTTTCGACGCCTGACTCGCGTCCCGGATCGCGTCGTCGTACTCGGCGGTGTCCTCCCCGGCAGCCGCCAGCACTCGCCGCTTCGCCTGGAGTGACTTGAGGACCCCCTCCACATCCGGTCGGCGGGTCTGCGGCTTGGCGTCGATCTCCAGCCTCTTGGCCGCCCACCAGTCGTTGGCGGCGTGGTAGCTCCCGAACTCGGTCCACAGGTCCTCCGGGAGGCCCAGCCCCGAGCAGTAGACCTCGTACCGAACGCCCTTGTGCATTTTCCGCCACCGCTGCGGCCCGCCCTCGAACCCCATCAGGAACTTGCGTGGCATGAGATGGCCCCTTGAGTCGCTGGCAAATGTACTGGCAAATCTGGGGTCATTTTAGGGGAAATTTTGCCAGTAGGGTGTCAAAAACGTCGAGAATAATGCACCCTCACAGCCTTCCCAAGGCTGTGAAACGGGTTCGACTCCCGTATCCCGTTCTTGTAAGTTTCACGCAACTCGCTATCAATTCTCGCGTTTCGCGGCCTGGGGTCGGGATGAGTGAATTGCCGCACGTAACGCTGATGCGACGCGCCATCGCGTTGGCGGGCAACGCCCCCGACCTGCCGTTCGGGGCCGTCATCGTCGATCGAGGCACCGGCGAAGTCGTCGCCGAGGGTTGGAACCGCACGGCGTTGAACCCGACGTGGCACGGCGAGATCGACGCCATCAACCACCTGCCCACGGCCACCGCCGGCCGCCGCCTGGCACTCTACACGACCGCGGAGCCGTGCCCGATGTGCATGGGGGCGATCCTCTGGAGTGGAATCGAGGCCGTCGTCTTCGGCACGTCCATCCGCACCCTGCAACGCCAGGGTTGGCGGCAAATCGACATCCTCGCCGACGAAATCGCCCGCCGCAACCCCGCCTGGAAGTGCGAAGTCCTCGGCGGCGTGCTGGAGGCCGAGTGTGACGCCCTCTTCGTGGCCGCCCGGCAGAACGCGGTCAGGTCACCGGAGTCTCCGTGACGGTCGCCGACAGCGCCTTCGCCAGGGGGCAGTTCGCCGACGGGGCGTCGCCGCGGCGGTAGCTCGCCAGCAACTCGTGCGAGCGTTTGGCCAGCATCCGCCGCACTTCCCGCCGCTTGCCTTTGACGCGGGCGATCGTCAGCGAGTCGTAAGCCGTCGTCTGGTGGCGCATCCAGGCGATCACCGCCGCCTCGGCGCGGTCTTCGACGGGGATCCGCTTGGTCCGGGCGACGGTGCCGCTGCCGACCGGGGTGGCGTGGGCGGTCACGGCCAGCGTCAGGCGGTCGGCGGAGTCGCGGTGTGCGGGGTGGAAGCCGAGGAAGTGCCGGACGGCGGTGCCGAAGTCGTCAACGTAGGCGGTTTGCACCTTGTCGCGGCGGGCGGCGGCCGTGACTTGCCGCTTGGCGTAGGTCTCGGTGGAGCGCTCCGCCACGAGGTCCGTGCGGAGGCTTTCGATGGTTGCCGCCGGTGCCCAAACGCCGCGGGAGAACAGCTTGCGGCCGCGCTTTTCTTGGACGACCCAGTGCTCGCCGGCGGCCTTGACTCGGCGCGTCAGGCCGGGGTCGCCGGGGGGGAGCAGTACCCACCCGGCGGGCGGCTTGACCGTCCGGCCGTCGGGGGTGCGGACCGTCTTGGCGTCGAGGCCGGGGCTGCAAATCAGGCTCATCGGGGTGTCGCTCAACGCCCGTCTCCCGTGACGCGGTTACTTCTTGGTCGGCTTGACCTCCGCCTTCTTATCGTCCTTCTTCGGCTTCTTGGTTTCCTTCTTCTTCGAGTTGTTGCCCTTCGCCATGACCGGTCTCCAGTAGGGGGTTCACGTCCGACACCGTGGCGATTGTACCGCACGCCAGGCGGTCCCGTGAGGGCAAGCCGCCCGACGAGGAGATTTCTCGCCGACACGCCGGGGATAATCGTCACGCCGGGCGACCGGGGGTTGCGAAATGTTGGAGTCGGTAAAGGGCGGCGGCCGAAGAGCGATGACATTTCCCACTCCGGAAACCGGGACGAGACGCCGATGACCGCCAAGTCCCAGACCGCCGCCGGCCACTTCCCCGGCTTCCGCCCGGCGGCGCTGGCGTTCTTCCGCGACCTCATCGTCCACAACGACCGCGAGTGGTTCCAGGCCAACAAGCCGACGTACGAGGTCGAAGTCGTCCGGCCGATGGCGTGGCTCGTCCCCGAACTCGTGGCGGAGTTGGCCCGGCGGCGCGTGCCGCTCACCGGCGACACCAAGAAGTCGGTGTTCCGCATTCACCGCGACGTGCGCTTCTCGAACGACAAAAGCCCGTACAAGACGCACGCCGGTGTCGTGCTGAGCCGCGACGGCGTGAAGATGTCGCCGGGGGCGTTGTACTTCCACCTCGACCCCGAAGGCTCGTTCGTCGCCGCCGGCTTCTACGTGCCCGAGCCGCCGCTGCTGGCGAAGCTCCGCAACGCCCAAGTCCGCCGCACCGACGAGTTCCTGGCGGTGGTCGCGGCACTCGAATGCCACGGCTTGACGCTGTCGCGGGAGGACGCCCTGAAGCGGACGCCCCGTGGCTTCGAGGCGTTCGCTGAAGGGCCGCTCGCGGAGCACCTCAAGTTGAAGTCGCTGATCGTCAGCCGGCCGCTGGCGGTCAAGGACGTGCGCGGCCCGGCGCTGGTAGCGAAGCTCGCCGACTTCGCCGCGCAGTCACTGCCGCTACTGAACTTCGGCTGGGCCGCGCTCGATTCGCCCGACTGACGCCTACGTCGGCAGGGCGTCGAGCCACGCTTGCGCCGAGGCGTCTGAGGGCATCCGCCAGTCGCCGCGCGGCGACAGGCTCACGGAGCCGACCTTCGGGCCGTCCGGCATGCACGACCGCTTGAACTGGTTGGCAAAGAAGCGCCGCAGGAACACCGCCAGCCAGCGCTGCACCTCGGCCGGCGTGTACGGCTCGTGGAAGGTCGTTTGGGCCGCGAGGAACAGGATCTTCTCCGGCGGCGTGCCGAAGCGCAGGAAGTGGTAGAGGAAGAAGTCGTGGAGTTCGTAAGGCCCGACGGTCGCCTCGGTCGATTGGGCCACGCCGTCGGCCGACATCGGCAGCAGCTCCGGCGAAATCTCGGTGGCGACCACGTCGAGCAGCGTGTCACGCACCGGGCCGTCGAACTCGTTCTCGGCCGCCCACTTCACCAGGAACTT
>JANXTD010000837.1 GCA_025352585.1 Fimbriiglobus sp. | reverse complement strand
CTTGCGGTTGCTGGCCCCGGCGATGATCCCGACGCTCGAACACATGCAGCCGATCGAGGCGATTGGCACGATGCCGGCCGACATCCCGGTGCTGATGATCTCCGGCGGCCGCGACCGCCTGGCGACGCCGGCGGAGTCGGTGGCGTTGCATGCGAAGATCGCCGGCCACGCCGAGTTACACTTTTTCGAGGAGGCGGGCCACGACCTGTACGCCCGCCACGACCCCGCCCGGTACAAGTCACTCACGGTGCCGTTCGTCTGCAACGCGGGCCGGCGGTAAAGTCGGAATAAGAATTTAGCCGCAGAGACGCAGAATCGCGGAGAAGCCCAAAACGCAACCCGGTGTTTAAACCAAGTCTTGAATTTGGTATTCTTTGCGACTCTGCGTCTCTGCGGCTAAATTCTGAACTCAGACTTCTACTTGTGGCCGTTCAGGCTCGGCTCGCGGGCGGCCGAGGTTTGCCGGGCGACAGCGGCTTTCGCGTCGGTTTGCTCCTGCCAGAAGCACTTCAGCGCGACTTGTGCGCACCGCTCCTGGAACTGCGCGGGGGTCTCCTGCAAGTCGGGGTAGCGCTCGACGAACTGCAACATTTCGAGGTGCTGCGGCTCGTACGCCCCCAGGATGCGGCCCGCCATCTTCTTCTTGTCGGCCGGCTCCATGTAGCCCAGTTCGACGGCCTTGTCGATCCGCCCCGGCCGCGTGCTGATGAACTCCGAGGTGCCGTCCGGCAGCATCCGCGGCTGGCCCAACGCCGGGTCCACTTTGGACACGTCGTTGGTGCTGATGATCGTGAAGATGCCGTCGGACCGCTCGACGCCGTCGAGGCAATTGAGCAGGCAGTCGAAGGTCAGCGGGATCGACATCCCGCCGCCGCGCCGGTCGTTGCTGTCGTCGTCCTTCTTCGACGGCATGTTCATGGACATCATCATCCCCTGGTTCTTGCGGGCGACGTTTTCGCGGCCGTGGAAAACGTTGTCGATGTCCTCGATGAGCGCGATACACGGGACGTTCATCTGCATCTCGGACCAGACCCGCGTCAACTCGCTGTTGGACATTTCCGCGAGGTTGTAGACGTAGATCGGCATGTTCATGTCCTCGGCGAACGCACGCGCGAGCGCGGTCTTGCCGGTGCCGGGGGGGCCGTAGAGCATCCAGCCGCGCTTCCACGGGATGCCCTTCTCGCGGTACCACTCGCGGCTCTTGCGCCACAGCTCGATTTCCTGGATCAGGTTCTTGATCCGCTGCGGGAAGATCAGGTTGTCGAGCGCCTTGCCGTTCATCGTCGGCCGCTTGCCGAGGTCGTCCGGCGTGTGCCCGAGCAGGCGGTAGGTGCCCTGCTGGTACCACGCCAGGCCGTTGCTGCCGGAGTCGCTGTCGGTGTCCGAGTCGCCCCGCTTGGGGACGTGGTGGATGATGAAGCGCGTCTTCGACTGCTGGTCGGCGTCCTCCGCGGCCCACGAGATCGAGTTGCGGACCTCGCACGCTTCCTGGAGGATTTTCTCCACGTTCAGGCTGCCGCGGATGAACGTCAAGGTCGAGTAAATCTTGGTGGCGTTGCTACTGTGGCCCTCCTTGGTCGGGGCCTTCGACTCTTGCTGGTTGGAGTAGAAGAACGGGTACCAGCCGTTCCACAGGACCAGGGTGCGGTTGCCGAACTGCTCGTAGGGGATGAGGCCGTAGCGGCCGTCCTTGCGGTACTCCCAGCTCGCGCCGAACATGCGGTCGTAGTTGCGCGACCGGCGGTAGTGCGCGATCAGGTACGCGGTGACGGCCTCGTGGCCGGCCTGCGTGGGGATCTCGATGCGCTGCACGGCGAAGTTGAGCAGCCGCCAGCCGACCGTCTGGAACTTGCTCCACATGCTGGCGAGGACGCCGAGCACGGCCCCCGCGCCGACGACGAGCCAGCCGTAGCCGCCGAACATCGAGTCACTCGCGGGGTCTGCTGCGAAAATCATGGCGGTGTACCCTCGAAACGTGGGGGGAACGGCCCGCGGCGGGGCGACTCACCCGAGTGAGACGCGCGAAAGGCCGGGGAGGTTCGTGGCGGGTTGCGGGGCGGCCGAGAGGGTACTTTTGGCCGCCCGTGGGCATGATACGCCCGCAGTCAAGACCCCCCGGCGGCGGCAATATTCCGCGATTCCGGGGCGAAGCGTCAGGTCGGTTGTGGGGGGGTTAGCGGCCGGTCAGCGTGTCGTACTCGGCGTGGGAGCCGATCTAGAACCACGCCACGTCGTCGCCGTCGCGGACGGCGAGCGCTCGATAATGCAGCCCGACGCGGACGGACCAGAACTGGCGGACCGGCTTAAAATGGAGTGACGGGTGCTGGTGGTCGGAGCGCAACAGGGAGTAGCAACGGTTCGCCAGCCGCTGAACTTCGGCTGGTAGCCCCTGGTAGAGACTCCAGAAACGGGGGGTCGCTCGGTGCTTCACAAGTCGCGACAGCGGCCGGCCCGCAAGTCCGCTAATGCCTCGGCGGCGAGGTCGTCCAGCCGGCCGCCGGCCGCGTCGGCGTCGATTTGGTCGTCCCAGGCGTCGGCGTCGAACGCGGCGAACCACGCCCGGAACTTCGCCAGTTCGGCCGGGTCGAGGCGCTCGACCGCCTGCTCGATGTCTTGCGCGCTATTCATGGTGATGTGCTTGAAGGGTGGATCGCTTCGACTTCCAGGCACAGGGCAATGGCCTCACGCACCCGGTCGATGAGCTCGTCGAGGGAGCGGGCCTGGGTGTGGCAGCCGGGTAACGCGGGCACCGAGCCGACGTAGTAGCCCTCTTCGTCGAGCTCGATCACGACGCTAAATTCGCGGCTCATGGTGCTCCTGGGTCGGGCAGGTGTCGCGAGCCGTCGCACGAGGATGTCGTCGGCTCAACACCGCAGGGGCGCAGGCCGGGTACCCACAAGGGGCACCCCTACAAGAATCCGGCTCCGCCGCAGGCGAACTGTAGGGGTACCCCTCGTGGGTACCCGGCCTGC
>JANXTD010000817.1 GCA_025352585.1 Fimbriiglobus sp. | reverse complement strand
CAGTCCCCCGAGTCTCCATCACTGTAGGAATCGTCCCACATCCGGGAAGTCTCGGGGGACTATCGTCCCCCGCTCGCCGGGTTCCGGCCGTTGGTGGAGGAACGCCATGACACGCGATGCCGTCCGCGACCGGCGTCAACGCGGTTGGCTGACGTTCGTCGTGACCAGTGGAATCCTGGGCGTCGTCGGCGTGATGATCGTGCTACTACCAGTCGCCAAGCGATACATCGACGAGCACGGGCTGCAACTCCCGTCCCCGACGAAGTTGGTATTGGAGGCGAGGTGGCACCTGCTCCTGCACGCACTCAGCTTGTGGAGCGTGCTGCTGTTGAACGTCGCGTTGAACCGGCCCCGTGCGTCGTTGGCCGTCGGCCGTGTGGGCTTGGTGATAGCGTTCGCGCTCGCGGGTGCCGTGGTCATGTCGATCGCGATGCCGTTGATCAAACTACACGAGGGTTTGTCTAAGTAACACCCCGCAGCAGTAACGAAGTGACCCGCCTTTCAGGCGGGTCACTCGGCGACTCATCCCGTGACCCTTACTGGCAGCCGGTCACGCAGACCGGGGCGTAGCGTGTGACGCAGCGGCTCACCGTGTACGGCTCGACGCTACAGACTTGCACCGGGACCATCTGGCACGACTGCACCGCCTCGCAACGCGGGACGCACTTCGTGACGTACCGGACGTGCTGCTCGCAGACGTTGCGGACGCTGCACTGCCGGACGGTGCGGAACTGCTCCTCGGGCACGACCCGACACGTCTGCACCGGGACGTGCCGGACGCACACCTCGGGGACGTTCTCGCAGTAGCGGCGGATCTCCGTGCGGACGTGGTCTTGCCTCACAGTGCGGCAGGTGGTGTACGGGATGTCCTGGACCACGGTCTCCGGCACCATGCGGCACGAGCGGCGGGCCTCGTAGCGGACGTGGTCCTCCTTCACGACGCGGCAGGTCGTGTACGGGATCTGGACCGTCCGGGTCTCGGGCACGTTGTAGCAGTGCCGGCGGGCCACCATCCGGGTCAGCGTCTCGGACACCATCCGGCAGGTCGTGTACGGGATGCTCCGCGTCTGTTGCTCCGCGACCGTGTAGCAACGGCTCTTGGTTACCATCGCCGTGTGGTCCTGACGCTCCATGCGGCAGGTCGTGTACGGGATCTGCTGGACGTTCTCCTGGGCGACGCGGTAACAGTGCTGCTTCGTGACCATCGCCGTGTGGTCGTCACGAACGGTACGGCAGACGGTTCGGTTGACCGGCACCATCTCGCAAGTCGCCACCGTGCGGCAGACCGGAACCTGGACCGTCGTACAAACCGGCCGGCGGACGTAGTGGGTTTCGCACACGGTGCGGCACTCGACCTTGGGCACGTACACCGTGCGGCAAACCGTGTGACCGGGGCACTGCTCGTGGGTCGCGATCAGTTGGCCGGGGCAGTAGTTCGTCGTGCAGGTGCAGGGGTCGAACGAGCAGGTGCCCGGCGTGCGGGTGTACCGCGTGACGACCGGGCCGGGCACGTACTCCGAGACCGTCTGGTGCGACCCGGCGTCCACCGCGACGACGCGGGAGGTCGTGAGCGGCTCCGTCACGTAGCTCGTCTGCGTCCGCTCGACCAGGTCGGTCACGGTGCTGTAGCGGGTCACCGGGGCGTAGTGGGTCACGGTGTCCGTGACCGTCCGATACGTCGAATACTGGACCGGAACCTGGTACGTCTGGACTTCGTTCCGGTACGTGGTGTAACGCTGCTCGCGGACGTGCTGCTCGTAGACGGGGCGGTAGGTCGTGTAGGTGACCGGCACTTGGTACGGCTCGACGACCTGGCGGTAGGTGACGTAGTTCTCCTGGCGGACCTGCTGCTCGTAGACCGGGCGGCTGACGGTGTACGGCACCGCCTCGACGTAGTCCTGGACGACCGGCCGGTTCACGGTGTACGACTGCTCGTGGACGTTCTGCTGGTACTCGTTGCGGTACGTCGAGTACGGGATCGCGACCGTGTAGTCGGTGTACTCGGCCCGGTTGAAGGTCCGGGCGACCTGGCGGACGTGCTGCTCGGTCACCGTCTGGTAGGTCGAGAACGGCACCGGCACCGGCACCTCGCGGACCACCGGGCGGTTGACCGTGTAGCGCTGCTCCTGCAAGTGGGTGTCGGTCACGGTTCGGTTGACGACGTACTTGTGGACCGTGTCGAAGTACTCGGTCACCGGGCGGTTCACGGTGTACGGCACCGCCTCGACCTGCTGGTCGTAGACGGTCCGGTACGACGTGACGCTTTGGGGCTGCATCACCGTGCGGCTGACGTTGCGGTACGCCACCTCGTTGACGACTTCGGTGACCGGCTGGTAGGCCACGCGGCTGGTGATGACCGGGGGGGCGCACTGCTCCGCGGCCACGAACGGGGCCGGGTAGCCGCACAGTCCGCAGTGCCCCGCCTGTACCGTACCGGCGGTCAGGGCGAACACCGGGGCCAGGCTGGCGGCGGCGGCGAGGCGCGATACGAGGTTCATCACAAGTCCCGATGGGTCGCCCGGAGCGGCAGTTGGTGTCCCACAGTTTGCCCGACGTTCGCCCGCAGACAAACGCGGGGGTCGCGTTGCGGCCGAATAGCCGACGCCCCGGCTCGCCGAACCGTCTCAGACCCCGAGACCGGCACGACCCGCACGACCGGGAGTTTTCGCTTACAATGCCGGCATGACGCCGAACCCCGCCGACGGACTGCCGCCCGAGTACGAAGAGTGCGTCGAGCAGGCGTACTTCTTCCGCACCTTCCGCGAGCGGCTCGCCGAGAACTTGCCGTCGCAAGACATCCTGGGCACGATCCACGAGGACGTGCTGCCCTCGACGCGGCTACCGATGGCGATCGAGTTCCTGGCGTCGGACATGAAGGTGACCGGCCGGATGTCGCCCGGCTTCGCGCGGCTGGGCCACTACTTCACGCCCTTCCAGACCTTCGTCGTGCAGCAGGCCGAGGACGACAAGCAGCGCCTGACGATGCCGGTGGCGCTGCTGATCCTGGAGCGCGAGGCGACGTACAAGTCGCAGGGCGCCGGCAAGGAGACCACGCGGGCGGGGCTGTTCGTCTACCAGTTCGAGACGATCGCCCGCAACCGCCTCGGCTACGACGCCGGGCTGACGAGCGTGAAGCTCGACCCGATCTACGGCCCCGACTGGTCGGCCTACGTCGAACTCGTGCGCCGGTCGGCGGGGGTCATCGACTTCTGCGACCTGGTCTACTTGCGCTCCACGCAGCACGTGTTGGACGAGCGGCGGCGCTTCCCGAACTACGAGCCGGCGGTGCCGCCGATCTTCGGCGAGCGCGAGGGCCGCATCGCCAAGGCCAGCCGCGGCCGCGACCCGCTGTTCCTGTTCGCGGCACTCCAGCGGCAGTTGAGCTACCCCGAGGTTCCGCGGGTCAAGAAGCGCGACGACGTGGACGTGCAGATCGAGACGCTGACGGCGAAGGTACGCGAACTCGAGACGCGGTTGCGGATGGTCGAGTCGGAGTTTCGCGGCCAGTTCGACCCGACGCAGTTCGGCAAGCCGGAGGGCTTCCGCGACGTGCCGGAGGTGTGACCGGTCGCGTCTGCGGCGGAGCCACGAGCCGCCCCGGTCACGCGGCCCGCGTCGCCCAGAAGAGGCCCAGGCCGTGGCCGTCGGACTCGCGGGCGGGGTCGGCGGCGACCGTCTCGACCCGGAAGCCCTGCCCGCGCAGGTGCCCGGTCAGGTCGTTGCGCGTGTAGCTGAGGCGGCCGCCGACCTGGGCCGCGGGGATCACGCCGCTGACTTGGTGGTACTCGCCGCACAGCGCCTCGACGCGGTCGAGGCAAGTCGCGCTGAGCAGCACCGGGTACTCGCTGCCCTCGCAGTCGAGCTTGAGCAGCCGGATTCGCTTCTGCCCCGTGGCCGCCAGCGTCTGCGCGACGACGGCGTCCAGCGACACCGTCGCCGCGGAGACGCCCAGGCTCTCGGGGGCGAACATGCTGCCGCCGCCGGTGTTGGTGGCGTCGTTGGAGGGGTTGAAGTGCAGCGTCGTCGGCGGCGCGTCCGAGCGCCAGACCGCCGCACAGCGGGCGTCGGCGCGGCGGCCGAACCTCGAAAGGTTCACGGCCAGCAGGGCGTGGTTCGTCGGCTCCGGCTCGAACGACACGACCCGCCCGGCCCCCCGCATCAGGCAGGCGACCGCGAAGCTGCCGACGTGGGCCCCGACGTCGAGGATCACGTCGGTCGCGGCGAACTGCGGCGGCAGGCGGTACTCGTTACTCCGGAAGACGATCTTGTAGATTTCGGCGTCCATCGTCCCCGGCCGGGCGTGGAACGGCTCGCAGGTCGCCGCGAGTTCGTACAGGTCGCGGGCCTGGCCGGACAGCGCCTCGATGCGGCGGAACGTCTCCGGGAAGCCGCGCGAGGAATCGACGCGGTCCTGCAACTCGCGCACCTCGACCTTGAGCACCTCGATCTGCCGCATCGCGTCGGCCAGGTCGTGCGAGCTGGGGCCGGTGAGCGTCGCGCGGAGGCGGTGGGCGAGGCGGTGGAGCATGACAGTCCTTGTCGGGGGCGGGGCCGGGCGCTTGGGGGGGTTGCACCTGTTCGCGCCGTTGTATGGCGTGCCATTTTCCGAGTCAAGGTGCGGCCGGCGGGTCGCACGGCGCGCGATGTCGCCGCGGCGGCTTGATTTGCGCCGGCCGCGTTCGACAATGGAGGGGTGGACACTGCGCGAGTCAAAGTCAGGCGGGGCTGGACATGGTGATGGTCGTGGGCGCGCCGAAGGAAGTCAAGGGCGACGAGTACCGCGTCGCGGTGACGCCCAACGGCGTCGAGGAGCTGACGCGGGCCGGGCACCGCGTGCTGATCCAGGCCCACGCCGGGGTCGGCAGCGGCATCACCGACGAGCAGTACGCCGCCTGCGGGGCCGAAATGGTCGCGTCGGCGGCCGAGGTCTGGCGGCGGGCCGACCTCGTCGTCAAGGTCAAGGAGCCGCTGCCGGAGGAGTGGCAG
>JANXTD010000807.1 GCA_025352585.1 Fimbriiglobus sp. | reverse complement strand
GAGTTCGACCGTCTCGCCGTAGTTGTACCCGGCCTTCAAGGCGCGGATGTTGGCGTCCACGAACTGCGGGTTCTTGGCGAACTTCTCGCGGACCCACTTGACCGTCACCTCCAGCGGCCGCTCGTACATCCAGTAAACGAGGCCCAGGGCGAAGAAGTTCTTGCAGCGGTCGGCCTCGCGCGGGCTGAGCTTGCACTCGGCGACCGACTCGCGCGTCAACTTCGTGATCGGCACGCGGATGACGCGGTAGCCGGCCAGCGAGCCGTCTTCGAGGGGGGAGATTTTGTACTTGGCCTTGTCGAGGTCCGACACGCCGAACGACTCGGAGTTGACGAGCAAGAAGCCGCCCGGCTCGAGGTCGCGCAGGTTGGTCTTGAGCGCCGCGGCGTTCATCACCACGAGGCAGTTGACGATGTCGCCGGGGGTGTGGATGTCCGCACTGGAGAAGTGGACCTGGAAGCCGGACACGCCGGGCAGAGTCCCCGCGGGGGCGCGGATCTCGGCCGGGAAGTCCGGGAAGGTGGCGATGTCGTTGCCGAGGATCGCCGAGGTGTTGGTGAATTGCGTGCCGGCGAGTTGCATGCCGTCGCCGGAGTCGCCCGCGAATCGGATCGTGACCGACTCGAGTTCCTGAATCGTGGACATGGAAACCTCGACGCGCCAGGGGAGAGAAAGGCACCGACGGTGGGACCGCAGGGTGCCGTTCTACTCCGCGGGCCGGTCCGGGCCTAGCCCGAAACCGGCGGTCGAGGCGGGTTGGCGAGGCGGGGCGCTACCGGGCGCTACCGGGCGTTGGGGCAGCGGCCGTTCGGGCAGCTACTCCGCGCGGGGAAGATGTAGCCGGGGGCGTTCGGGAACATCGTGTCCCGGACGTTGACTACGGCGTTCATCACCGGGCGGCTCTCCATCGAGCCGAATAGCGAGGTGCGGCCGGCGTACGTGGTCTGCGTGACGGCCAGCGACGGCTGCGAGTAAGTCGTCGCGTAAGTCGTCAGCACGACGGGCGAAATCGCGCCTTCGTGCCGCAGGGCCTGGAGGCCGCCGGTGCGGTCGCTGATGACCACCCCTTCGGCCATCTGAAACGAGCCGGCCAGGTTCTTACCGGTTTCGGTCGTCGAATCGACGTAGAGGCAGACGAACTCGGCCTTGAGCGACTTGGCCACTTCCGGCGTCAGGCCGCCGTCGGTGACCAGCTTGGCGAACCCTTCGGTCCCCTGGCCGATGAACACGGCGAGCGGCTTCTTCTGCTCGAGGGCGAGCGAAACGGCCTGGCCGTAGGTCGGGGCGAACGTCGGCACCACAGTCGGCACGGGGGCTGCGGCCAAGAAGCCCGCGGCGGCGCACAAGGCCATCGAAATCGAACCCATCAGTCATCTCCTACGATGCGAGTCAAGCTGTGCTTCCCGGCCAGGACGACCGACCGGGAAGCACCCTTTCTAGACCGATGCGACAGGGGTATCAACCATAAACTCGTCAAATCCGGCGTAATTGGCTAATTCGGAACGCAAATGTCCAATGTGGCGGCCTGAATTCACCACAAAACGACAGGGGATGAGGTGGTGTTAGTTGGGCGGAACACACAGTTTGGGCGAATTCCTGCAACAATTCGCCGAACATAGCCGCGGGAGAGTGTTGGCAGTGTTTGCGAATCTCAATGGTTGAGGGCGGGCGCGATTTCTCGGGGTCGTAATGGCCGGGGCTTGAGCGACTAGGCTGGCGAGTTTTCTGGCGGGTTCGCCTTGTGGGGCGTCGGGGGCGTGATAATTTGACGGTTTATGGGCGGAATTGGGTCAGCGAACGTGAGGTCGGCGTCATGAAGGTCCGCAGCAGCGTCAAGGTCATGTGCGACAAGTGCAAGATGATCAAGCGGCACGGCGTCGTCCGGGTCATTTGCGTCGATCCCCGCCACAAGCAACGTCAAGGTTAAGGAAGTCCCCGATGCCCCGGATCCAAGGCGTGGACATCCCGCCGAACAAGCCGACCCACATTTCCCTTCGTTACCTCAAGGGGATCGGGCCGACCACGTCGCTCGAACTCTGCGAGAAGGTCGGCCTCGACCCACAACGTCGCGCTAGCGAGTTGACGGACGACGACGTGGCCAAGCTCGCCGTCGTCATCGACCGCGACTACCTCGTTGAGGGTGCGCTGCGTCGCTTCGACGGGGCCAACATCGCCCGGCTCAAGGAAATCAAGTCGTACCGCGGCGACCGCCACCGCAAGAACCTGCCGGTACGCGGCCAGCGCTCCAAGACGAACGCCCGCACCCGGAAAGGCCCGCGCAAGACGGTCGCCGGTAAGAAGGGCGTCAAGGACAAGTAACGGACCTCGGCCTACTTTCCCCATTCCTGTCCGCAACAGCTCATTGCTGAGAACCGCAAGACTATGGCAAAGTCGAAGAAGAAGAAGCAACGTCGCAACGTGAGCCGGGGTGTGGCCCACGTGCAGTCGACGTTCAACAACACCATCGTGACGATCACCGACACTAACGGCGACACGCTGTGTTCGGTGTCCGGCGGGGCCGTCGGCTTTAAGGGCAGTCGCAAATCGACCCCCTTCGCCGCGCAACGCGCCGCCGAGGAGTGCGCCGGTAAGGCCGCGAAGTTCGGCCTGCGTGAGGTCGAAGTCCGCGTCAAAGGCCCCGGTGCCGGCCGCGAGTCGGCCATCACCGCCCTGCAAGC
>JANXTD010000738.1 GCA_025352585.1 Fimbriiglobus sp. | reverse complement strand
GAGTTCGCCGAGGGCTTCGCGGGCCAGGCCGATGGTCACCGGCTTCGCCTGGACCTTGGCGTAGTGCCGCACGCTGTGGACCGCGCCTTCGAGTTCCCGCACGTTGCCCGTGAGACTCTTCGCCAGGAACTTCAGCACGTCTTCGGGGATCAGGGGCGCGAGGCCGGTGGACTTGTTGCGCAGGATGTCCAGCCGCGTCGGCTCGTCGGGCGGCATCAGACCCCAGACCGCCCCGCCGAGCAGCCGATCCACGAGTTCGGGCATCAACTCGTCGGCGTGGCGCGGGTGGCAATCCATCGTCACCACGACTTGCAGGCCCTCGGCGATCAGCGCGTCGAAGGTGTGCAGGAACTCCTCCTGCGTGAGCTTCTTGGTCGCCAGGAAGTCGAGGTTGTCGAGCAGCAGTGCCCCGCAGTCGCGGAACTGCTTGTGGAAGCTGCCGAGCTTGTTGAACCGCGACGCCTGGACGAAGCGGCTCGTAAAGTCCTCGGCGGTGACGTAGGTCGGGCCGAGGTCGGGCCACTGTTTTTTCAGGGCCGCGTAGATGCCTTCGAGGAGGTGCGTCTTGCCGGTGCCGACGGGGCCGTGGATCACGAGCGGGTTGCCGCCCATGCCCGGCTCCTCGGCCACGCTCAGCGCCGAGGCGTGGGCGACGCGGTTCGACGCCCCGACGACGAACTCGCCGAGCGTCTTGAACCGCCGGCCGCGCGCCTTCAACGCCGGCTTCGTCGCGGCCGCCAGCTTCTCGGGCTTCGGGGCGTGGCGCGGCAACGTCGGCAGTGGCCGGGCCTCCTCGAAGAGCGTCGCCGTGGCCATCAGCGGCGGCTTACCCGACTTCGCCGCGACCGGCGGGGTTACAACCGGGGCGGGGGCGGTGCCGTTGAACAGCGCCTCATCGACGACGAAGCGGACGGCGAGCGCCGGCTGGTCGCTGGCGTCGCGGGCGGCGTCGCGGATGGTGTCGCCGAAGGTGCGCGTGAGCCAGTCCTGGGCGTTGGCGTTCGGCACCGCGACGATGACCTCCGGCCCCATCGGGATGAAGTTCGCCAGGGGGAACCAAAGGTGGTAGCGCTGGGCACCGATGCGGGCGATCAGCGCCGCCTGGAGGCGGGCCGCGAAGCCGGTCGAAGGGGGCGGGGCTACCGGCACAGTTGACGCTCTACGGTGGGGGGCACCCGCAGCACGCCGGGGGGTAGACTCACTATCGCTCACGGCCCCGCCGCGCCTGCGCCCCACTTGCGAATACCGCTACGCGGCGGGCGACGCCCCGACGCGCAACCGCCCGGCGCGGGCGCGCAGAACTTTCGCGACTGCCGTGCCCAACCGCGCCAACCGCCCGGCGCGGCGCGACCCGCCGCGTCGGGTGCAGTTTCCCCAAGCCCCGCGCGGGAATGTCTGTTCACGGGGCCGATTCATTGACCCACCACCAGACGGCGCGGCGCTCGTACTCCGCGAAGCCGAAGCGGGCGTAAAGGGCCTTCGCCGGGGCGTTTCGCGCGTCCACGCCGAGCAGCACCGCCCGCCGGCCGGAGTCCGCGGCGTGGGCGATCGCGAATTCGACGAGCGCCGCCGCGACCCCGGTCCGGCGGGCCTCCGGCACCACTCCTAAGTACGCGAATTCGAGAAGCGTGCCGTCGTCGCTGGCCTCGAGCTGGAGGACGCCGACCGGCTCCGCCCCGCGGAAGGCCACGACCGCCAGCCCGCCGGTCTCTTCCACCGGCGCGTCGTCGAGCCGCAGGGCGTTCAGTTCGGGGCCGTCGAGCGATCCGACGTAAGTCCGCGCCAGTGTCGCTTTGACGACGGCCGGGTCAAGACCGTCGAAGGGCCACAACGTCAGTCCGTTCGCCGTCTGAGTCCGTACCGAATCCGTCGGCCAGACGGAACGGCGGTGCAGTTCGAGAACCGTCAGCGGACGGAAGCCCACGGACGCGAGGGGTTGTGTCGAGAATGTCAGTGGGAGCGGTAGGAAGGCCTGGGCGTAGCGGACCCCGGCGGCGAGCCAGGCGCGGCGGGCGGCGGCGAGTTCGGCGGGCGTGACGGTGCCGTCGGCGGGGTAGCGCACGGCCACGCCGCCGTCGGGGAGGGGTTGCCAGGCGAAGGTGTCCGACGCGGGCGTCACGGCGGCCCCCTTAGTAGAGTGGAGGTAAGTTGTCGCGGCGGCGTGTCTGCCAGTAAGATAGTCGGTACCGCCCGCCAGCCCGAGTGCCGACCATGCCGCGCAAAGCGTCCACGAAGACGACCAAGTCCGAGATCGTCGCTTTTAAGGTCGAGGAGCAGTTGGCGAAGTTCCTCAACAACCTGCCCAACAAGAGCGACTTCATCCGCAAGGCGATCCTCGCCCAGTTCGGCATGACCTGCCCGCTGTGTACCGGCACCGGCGTCGTGGGCCGCGGGCTGCACGACCACTTCAAGCCGGTGATCGCGGCGCACACCAAGCGGCCGTGCGACAAGTGCAAGACTGTCATTGACCTGCCGATGACGCTCGACGGGGCGCCACCGGCGGAGCGGAAGCGTTACGAGCAGTTCCTGCACGGCGGCCATTTGTACTGCGCGAAGTGCTACCCGACGGTCCCCGCGTGCGACGACTGCGGCTGGCACGTCCCGATGGAGCGCGTCGCCGAGCACTTCAAGCAGGTCCACACGCACGCTTAGCGGCTTCGCCGCCGGGTATCGGGTGTCGGGTATGGGGTGTCGCAGAACCAAGCGTCGCGCAACCCATCGGCTCTGCGACACCCGATACCCGATACCCGATACCCGATACCCGGCTACGCGACGTACGGCAGCACGTACGGCCCCTTCGGGATGACGGCGATGCGCGCCGACGGGCCGTACTCGGCGAGCGACGCGGCGACGGCCTCCTCGACGGTTGCCACCGGCTCGACGCCGCACTGACGCAGCACGTCGGCGAACGGCGCGCCGGAGACGACTTTGACCTTGCAGTGGCCCAGCACCTTCTTGAGCATCACCAGTTGCCACTCGTCCATCGCGCAGTGGTCGCCCGCGCCGGGGATCGGCACGCCGTCGGCGACCGGCTCCGCGGAGCGTGCCCCCTTGCGGAACTCGCCGCGCTCGATGTAGGCGTGCAAACTCTCCTGGAACTCGTGGCTGCCGAGGCCTTCGGTCAGGCTCGCGGCGAGGACGATCGTGCCCCCCGGCTTGACGATGCCCAACACGCCCGTGAGGCCCTTGACCGCCTGGTACCACGTCGTGTCGAGGGGGTAGCCGGCGCAACTCGTCACGACGATGTCGCACAACGCCGGGACCGCGGCCCGCACGGTGTCGCGGCAGAACTGCACGCCGACGGCCCAGGCCTCGAGCATGTCGCCCGCGCCGACCCAGGTGATGCGCCGCTTGCCGTCGATGCAGACGTTGACGATGAAGTCGCAGCCGGTCGTCAGGGCGATCTCGGTGTTCTCGGCGTGGACGGGGTTGCCGTCGAGGACGCCGCAGTCGGCCTTGGGGTGCTCCAGGAAGCGCGGGCTGTGCCAGGCGCTCACGGTTTCGAGGCCGGCGATGCCGGGGCAGATCAGTTTGCGGCCGCCGGAGTAGCCGGCCATCAGGTGCGGCTCGATCAGCCCCGTCGTGATCTTCAACTCGGCGCGGGTGTAACGACTGTCGATGTGGATCGGCACGCCGTTCGTACTCACGCCGAGGTAGTCGTGCTCGTCGGCGGCCTGGCCGCGGTGGTTGACGCAACGGTAGGTCGCCGCGATGTCCGGCCCGACGAGTTCGACGAGTTCGTCCCCTTCGTTGGGCCGGTGCAAGCCCGTGGCGATCAAAATCGTGATGCCGTCGCGCGGCACCCCGGCGTCTTCGAGCGTGCGGCAAATCGCCGGCAGGATCAGCGCGTTCGGCACCGGCCGGGTGATGTCGCAGATGACCACGCACGCCGTGCGCTTGCCCTTCGCCAACTCCGCGAGCGGGGCCGTGCCGATGGGGTTTCGCAGGGCGGATCGATCGCGGCGACGGGGTCCGCGAGCGGGTCGGCGTCGCGGATGCTCAGCGGCGGCGCGACCAGGCGCTCGGCGGGGAGGGTGACGGCCAGGCCGGTCTTACCGTAATCGAGGGTGAGGTTCATGGCCTCTAGGATATCCTGAAGGGGTGCGAGACGCCAACCCTTCCCTGATGGAGAGCCGCGATGCCGACGATCACCGTGCCCGACGACGTGTATGAGCGCCTTGCTGTCCGCGCCGCCGCCGCCGGCACGACTGTGGAGGCGCTGGCCGTGCCGGCGCTAGTGCAAGTCGCTGAGGTGCCGCCGTTGTCGCCAAGCGAGCTACCTTATGAAGTCTGGGAGAAGAATTACGACGCAATGATTGAACTCTTCCGCGTGACGATGGCCGGCCGCCTGCCGCCGGACTTCGTCCTCGACGACAGCCGCGAAACTATTTACGAAGGCTGTGGGGAGTGAATATCCTACTCGACACCAACGTCCTTCTTCGCTTCGCGGACGACACGCACCCGTCGTACCCTACTGTCGTGAGTGCCATCAAGAGGCTGCGTGACGCGGGGCACACGCCCGTACTCGTCCCGCAGAACTACTACGAGTTCTGGGTCGTCGCCACGCGCCCGACTTCCGGCGGTGGGTTCGGCCTGACCGTGCCAGAGTGCGTGAAGCTGCTCCAAACGGTCGATGCCAGCTTCACCGTTCTCGCCGACGCGCCGTCGCTGCTCACAACCTGGCGCGGCCTGGTCGCGCGGCACGACTGCAAGGGCAAGATCGCCACGACGTGCGGCTCGTCGCCGCGATGCAGACGCACGGCATGACGCACCTGCTCACGTTCAACGGCAGAGACTTCGCCCGGTTTCCCGGCGTCACAGTTCTCGACCCCGCCCACGTCGCCGCCGGCGGCTTCGCGCCGTGACTTCAACTTGACGCCGCTCCCGCCGGGGGGTTACAACGCGGGGACGTTTCCCGGCAGGACGCCCCCGATGTTACTCCGCACCCGCCGCCTGCACCTCTTGCCCACGCCGCCCGCGGTGACCTGGGACGACTCGCCGTGCCCGCTCTGCGGGGCGCGCGAAGCTTCGACGGTTTGCGAAGCCGCCGACGCCAGCCCGCGCGCCGGGTCGCCGCCGCTGACCTTCGCGGTCATGCGCTGCGGCGAGTGCGAGTTGCTGTACACCAACCCGCGGCCGGACGCCGAGGGCATCGCCGACTTCTACCCCGACGACTACCGGCCGCACCGCCGGCCGCGCAAGCTACGCGAGGTCGGCCGGGCGTCGCTGTGGGGCCGCTGGACCGGCCGGCGGCACCCGGAGCGCGACGGCCGCTTGCCCTGGGTCGGCCGCGGCCGGCTGCTCGACTTCGGCTGCGGCGGCGGCAGTTACCTCAAGCGCATGGCCGACCAGGGCTGGAGCGTGACCGGCCTCGACTCGGCCGTCGGGGCGGTCCGCGGGGTCCAGGCGGAACTCGGCCTGCACACCATCGCCGGCACGCTGCCGCACCCGCACCTCGACCCGTGCTCGTTCGACGTGGTCACGATGTGGCAGTCGCTCGAACACGTCCACGAGCCGATGGCGATCCTGCGCGAGGCCTTTCGAGTGCTGGCCCCCGGCGGCCGGCTGATCGTCGCCTGCCCGAACGCCGACGGCTGGCCGGCGCGGGCGTTCGGCCCCGACTGGTTCGCCCTCGACCTGCCGCGCCACCTGACGCACTTCACGCCGTTGACGTTGCGCACAATGCTCGCCGCCGCCGGCTTCCGCGTCGAGGCCGTGCGCCAGGTCCGCCACTCCGACTGGCTGCGCTCGAGCGCCCGGCTGGCGTCGCGCCGGCCTGGTGCGGCGTGGTGGAAGCGGGCGCTGACCGCGAAGCCGCTCGCGAAGTTCGCCGCCTGGGCCGCGTTCATGCTGGGCGCGAGCGACTGCATGATGGCGGTCGCAGAGCGGCCGGACTTTGGCGGCCCGTCTTGTTAGCCGGACGCGCGAGCGACGGGAGCAAATCCCGGTGGACTACGCCGGTGGGTGAAGACAAAGCCGTCCTCACCCGTCAGTGTTGTCCACCGGGATT
>JANXTD010000693.1 GCA_025352585.1 Fimbriiglobus sp. | reverse complement strand
ACTTACGACATCCGGGGCGGCCACGCCGGCTACGGCTTCAGGTCAAAGTCGAACGGCGGGTTGTCCCCGGCCTTGACCTCGGCCGACAGGCCGCTCGACTCGGCCTTCGCGTACTTGTCCGGGACCGCGGTGGGGGCCCTCTTGGGCGGCGTCACCGGCCCCTTGGCGACCGGGCTGAGCCGCGGAATCTCCTCGCCGGGCAGCATCGAGCGCCCGGAGCTGACCGTCACCTTGTACGACGCGGCCGGCAGGCCGCCGGCGGCGTAGTTGAGGAACTCGTACCTTCCGTCGTCGTCGAGCGTGGCACTTTGGGCAACGCCGACGGCCCGGTTCTCGAACACGACGGTCGCCCCGGCCAGCGGTTTGCCGGCCAGGGTGACGCGGCCGCGTACGGTTCCGCGGGGGAGTTCGCTCGCGCCGCTGCACCCGGCCAGGAGGGCGGCGGCGGAGAGCAAAATGACTGAACGGTAGCGGCTCATGGTTGTAGCGTCGGCTCCGGCGAGAAGGGAAGGAGGGGTCGGCGGGCGTTAGAAGTCCTTCACGACGTTGCCGTCGTCCCGGTTGCCGAGGTTGAGCAGCGTCGGGAGGTCAATCGACTCGCGGAGGAACCGGACCGACCCGTCGCACAGTGCGGCGTTCACCCCGCCGCTGTGGGGGGACACGAGCGGCTTGTTCTGGCCGTAGAACATGTCCCCGACGCCGACGTTCTCCCAGGTCCGGTTGTTGATGGCGTACCGCAGCGTCGTCGTGTTCCACGTCCGCGGGTCGCCGTGGTTGCCGCCCATCAGGAACGTGTGCCCGTGGTCGCTCCGGCCGTCGAGCTTCTGCTTGGCGGCGTTCATGCAGAAGTCGCTCTGCTCGCTCAGCAGGATCGTATTCGTCGTGCCGTCCGTGATGCTCGTGATCTCCCGGCCGGTGCCCGGCGGGAGCAGGGACAGGACGCCGCCCTTGGACACGATGCCGGACGGGGAGTGCCCGGTGTTCGGCCCGTAATCGGTGTCCGTCGAGTGCCCGACGGCCCCGTTGATGGCGACGTAGGTCGGCCGGCACAGGCCCAGCGGGGCGCTCGCGCCCGCGCCGGACAGCAGCGCGTCGGCGTACGTCGTGGACGGGCAAAGGAACGCGGAGATCTTGACGCCGTTCGCCGCGGCCGAGTTCTGGTTGTGGAGGTAGAACAGGCCGGTGTGCTCCTGCGAAGGTCCGCCCCCGCCCTTCAGGTCCATCTTGCTGAAGATGTTCCCCTGCTCGATGTGCGGCAGGACGAACACCATCCACGACACGCCGTACCCGCCGACGCCCGACGACTCCCCGCCGGTCGGGAACTTGTTGTTCGTGTCGTGGTAGTTGTGCAGGCCGAGGGCCAACTGCTTCAGGTTGTTCGAGCACTTCATGCGGGCCGCCGCCTCCCGCACCTTCTGGACCGCGGGCAGCAGTAGCCCGATGAGGATTGCGATGATCGCGATGACGACCAGCAACTCGATGAGCGTGAAGGCCTTGCGGGCGGGCCTCGGGAAGGATCTGTTCACGGCACGACCTCGGGTGGGAGCATCAAGGGAATGAGGGGGAGTGGCGTTCACGCGGCATAAGTAAAGGGACGGACGCGCGAAACCACATCTTGCCGTATCCTGCCTTGGCGAGACTTGCCACACGATTCTCACGCCGCGGCTCGGATTCTTGAAGTTCCCGCTGCTCACGCAGCGGTGCCGTTCTCAGGCCCCCTACCGCGCCTCGCGGACGCTGAATTCGAGTTTCCACCGCTGGCTGCCGTCGCGGCTGCGGCACCAGACTTCGAGTTGGCCGACTTCGGTCACCTTCGCGCTCAAATGCACCGGCACCACGCGGCCGGCGTTGGCCTGGCCGTCGAGCGTCACGTGCATCGGTGAGAGCTCGTCGATCTGCGTCTCCCAGTCCTCGACGACCGTGCCCGGTGTGTCGTCGCGGCGGACCGTCGAGCCGAGGAAGCGGAACTCAACTTCCTCGCCGACGACCAGGCCGAACTCCTGCCCCGGCACGTCGGTCTCGGTCCCCTCCTCCATGCCGAACGGCGCGACGCACAGGGCTTTGAGCGGCGGCGACATCCCCGGCACGGCGGGCGCGGCCGTCTCGACGCCGATGTAGTACGCCCGGGCCGTGCCGCCGCGGATGCGCACGCCCTGGCCGCGCCGCACCAGCCCGTAGTAGGCGGCCCCGCGCGACACCGCCTGGTCGAGGTCCACGCCGGCGAGCGCCCGCACCCCCTCGGCCTTCGCCCCCTTGGCCCACGAATTCAGCACCTTCAAGAGGCGTTCTTGCAGGGCCGGGGCCTTGAAGACGCCGCCGTTGAACAGCACCGCCGTCGGCAACGCAACCGCCTCGGCCCCGCCCTTCTTCTTCTTGCCGCCCGGCTTCTCGCGCGTGGCCAGCGCCTCGGCCTGGCGCGACAGGAAGTGGGCGAGGTGCCGCGTCACGCCCGCGTCGGCGACATACGGCAGGCCCAGTTCTTGCAGCCCGACGCTGCGGCCGCGGGCCGGCTCGGCGTGCCGCTCGCACTCGGGGAAGAAGCCGTCGACCAGCACGCGCTCCACGTCGGCCCGCGGCAGGTCGTAGCGCACCGTGCCGCCAACGACCGAGCGGCCCTTGCCGAGTACGGTGACCGGGGCGCTTTCGAGCGTCGGGTCGCTCAGGAGTTGCTCCTTGGCCGAGCGTGCCGCGTACGTCAACTGCGCCATCTGGTTGGCGTC
>JANXTD010000690.1 GCA_025352585.1 Fimbriiglobus sp. | reverse complement strand
GAGTTCGCGTCGAAGTTCGACGTGCCGCGGGCGCTGATCGGCTTCAACACGGTCAAGTCCGGGGAGGCCGACGACTACGCCCTGTCGCTGCTCGACAGCGTCCTGGCCGGCGGCCGCACCTCAAGGCTGTACAAGAAGCTCGTCGAGGAGACGCGGCTTTGCGCCAGCGTCTCGACCGGCAGTTCGACGGGCCGCTACGCCGGCTGGTTCGCGGTGCAACTCGAAATGCTCAAGGGCAAGGACCGCGCCCAGGCCGAGGCGATCGTCTTCGCGGAACTCGCGCGGCTGGCCAAGGAGCCGGTGACCGAGGCCGAGTTGAAGCGGGCCAAGCGGCAGCGGCTGGCGTCGTACGTCTTCTCGAAGGAGGACGTGCATTCGCTCGCCGACGTGATCTCGCAAAGCGTCACCGTTCACGATGTCGAGTACCTGCAAACCTACCTCGACAAGACGGTCGCGGTGACGCCCGCCGACATCCAGCGGGCCGCCGCGGCGTACCTGACCCAGGCGAAGTCGGTCGTCGTCTGGTCGCTGCCGCCTGCCGACAAGGGCGGTGCGGCTCTGAAAGGCGACGCGCCCGCCAAGCCGGCCCCGCAGCGGCAGTCGCGCGTCGAGGTGGCCGCCGGTGGCGTGGGCCTCGACCTAACGAAGGCAAAGCGGACGAAGTTGCCGAACGGCCTGACCGTCGTCACGCTGGAGAACCGCCGGCTGCCGATCGTCGTCGCCAACGCCTTCGTCGCCAACGTGCGGTTGCGCGAGCCGGACGCCAAGGCGGGGGTCGCCGCGCTGGTCGGGGCGATGCTCGAAGAGGGCGCGAGCGGTCACACCGGCGAGGAAATCGCCACGCTGATCGAGGACACCGGCGGCAGCCTGACGCTGGGGTCGAGTGGCGGGTCGGTCAAAGTCTTGACGCCCGACACGGCGCTCGGCTTGGGCCTGCTGTTCGACTCGCTGACCCGGCCGACCTTCCCGGCCGACGCCTTCGACCGCGTCCGCGAGCAGCAGTTGGCCAACCTCGACGAGGTCGAGACTCAGCCGCGCAACCGGGCCGCCGCGGCGTTCGCCAAGGCGGTCTACGGCGCGCACCCCTACGGCCGCTCCGTCTACGGCGACAAGGCGATCGTGGCGAAGCTGACGCCGGCCGACTGCCGGGCGTTCCACGCGGCGGCCTTCGCCCCCAACGCCACGACGGTCGTCGTCGTCGGCGACTTCGCCACGACCGACATGGTCGCCACCATTACGAAGCTCACCGCCGAATGGAAGCCGGTCGCGTCGGCCGCTGTGGCCCCCCCTGCCCCGCCGGTGCCGGACAAGCCGCAGACGCTAATCCTGAGCGACCCGACGGCGGCGCAAACCCACGTCTACCTCGGGCACCTCGGCGTGACCCGCGCCGACCCCGACTACTACGCACTCGTCGTCATGGACAACGTCCTGGGCACCGGCCCCGGCTTCACCGACCGGCTCTCCGCGAACTTGCGCGACCGGCAGGGGCTGGCGTACACCGTCACGGCCCAGATTGGCGCGTCGGCCGGCGAGCAACCGGGGACGTTCCAGGGCTACATCGGCACCTTCCCCGAGAAGTATACCTGGGTCCGCGACGGCTTCCTGAAGGAGGTCAATCGCATCCGCGAGGAGCCGGCGACCGACGCCGAGGTCGAGGACGCCAAGAAGTATTTGCTGGGCAGCCTGCCGTTCCGCGTCACCACCAACGACGCCGTCGCCGGGCAACTGCTCGCCGCCGAGCGCTACGGCTTGGGCTTCGACTTTCTCGACACCTACAAGAAGTCCGTCGCCGCCGTGACGATCGCCGACGTGCAGCGGGTGGCGAAGAAGCACCTCCAGCCGGGCAAATTAGTCATCAGCGCCGTCGGGCCGATCACGACCGACGGCCAACCGCTGAAGGCCGCGCCGCCCGCGCCGAAGTCGCCGTGAGCGAACGCGGGGCGGCCGGCCGGCGTAGCATGGGTATCCGTTGCCCCTCTCGGAGGCGTCCGCCGTGCGTTCCAACTTGATGGCCGTCCTCGGCGTCGGCATGTTGCTCTGCGTCGTTTTCGGGGTGACGTTCGTCGGCCAGTACACCGGCGGCCCCGTGAAAGACCCGGACAAGCCCGGCGGCGCGGCCGCGATCGTCGGCGTGCCGCTGTCCTTCGCCAGCACCGAGATGGGCTTCGACCCGACCTCCGACGACCTCGGCAAGAAGTACTTCGACGGCTTCTACGAGGTCACCGACCAGTTGCACCCGGTCAACTTCTGGTTCAAGAACCCGCACCCGCAGCCGGTGGCCTTCACGGTGCGCGGCCGCAGTTGCAGCGCCTGCACATCGGCCAACGTCGCCGTGGTGGCTCCGGAGGCGCTGAAGAAATTCGAGTCCGCGACGGCGGTCGCCCGCTTCGGCCTCGGCGTGACCCCCGTGCCCGACTTGGTCACGCCGATGGCCCACCTCGCACTCTTGAACTCGTTGCAGTGGCAGCCGCTAAACTTCGAGACGCCCGACGTCGGCGTGTCGATCCCGGCGGCCGCGGACGCCGACACGCCGACGTGGGGCGTGTTCCAGGTCCTCGTGAAGGTCACCGGCGTCGGCCCGAAGCGGCTCGCGGCCGAGGTCGGCATGGCGGTCGGCACCGCCCCCGCCGTCCGGCAAGTCTTCGCCGTCGCGGTGATCGGCGCGGCGGGCCTCGAGGTCGCCCCCAAGAGGATCGACCTGGGCGACTTCCCCGAAGGCGCGGCCCCGCGCGTCACCGAACTCCTCTGCTGGTCGGCGACCCGCGACCAGGACGAGTTGCCGCCGCCGAGTGTGAGCGTCAACGTCCAGGACGCCTTCCTGAAACTCGGCACGCCGGTGCCGCTGACGCCGGCCGATCGCAACCGCATCGCGGCGGAGAAACTCGGCGGCGGCGGCCCCCTGCGGGTCAAGGGCGGCTACACGATCCCGGTGACGCTCTTGCGCAAAGTCCCCGCGTCCGCCGGCGCGGCGACCCAGCCGGACGTGGGGCCGTACGAGCGGCAAGTCGGCGTGGCCGGCGTCGGTTCGTCGGTCCTGGCCGTCACCGTGACCGCCAACGTCACCGGCGTCCTGGCTTTGCGCGACGGCGGCGTCATCGACTTGAAGGACTTCAACGGCCGCTCCGGGGTGGAGCGGAGCGTCGCCGTGGTCTCCGACCGCACCGACCTCACGCTCGAACTGGTCCCCGAGGAGTGCCTGCCGAAGTTCGTCAAGGTCACGCTCGGTACGCCGTCGGACGTGGCCGGCCGTCGCGAGTGGTCGATCAAGCTGGTCGTGCCGCCGGACGCCTGCCAGGCCGACTTGCCGCCCGACAGCGCGGTCGTGTTGCGCGGGGTGACGGGCGGCGAGTCGGTGAAGATCAAGCTGCCGATGAAGGGCCGCGGGTTTGTCCGGGGTCGCTGAGCCGACTAAGATACCGGGGTGGCGGTGAGCGGTTTCCGGCGGATCAGTCAAGCGCGGGGTTCGCCCGCGCCGATACTGGACCCATGCGCACCACCCACCGCCCCGCGCCGACCGCGCGCCCGACCGACCCCTTCGCGTTCGCCTCCGGAGGCCCACTGACCATGCCCGTACGGAACCCCGACGCCCCGCCGTCGAACGCCGCCTACCGGGTCGTCGCGGGCGTCCTCCTCGCGGCCGTGGGCTGCCTCGCCGCGGCGTTCCTGCTCGCCCGCCCCGCCACGCTGTCGAGCCTGCTCGTCGCGGGCGACCCGCCCGACGAGCCGACGCCGGTCGCGAAGGTGACGACCGTGGGCGGCTTGCGGCTGTTCTCGACGTGGCCCGCCGACCAGGCCCCCGACCTCGCGTTCGTCCTCACCGGCCAAACGTACGGCTACGTGTCGCCGTGCGGCTGCACCTCGCCGCAGAAGGGCGGCCTCGAACGGCGGGCGAACCTCATCGAGTCGCTGCGCGTCAAGGGCTGGCCGGTCGTCGGCCTCGACCTCGGCGACATCGCCCCGGAGAAGGGCGTCCACAAGCAGAACCTGCTCAAGTACCGCACCACGATGAAGGCCCTCGCCGAGATGGGCTACGTCGCCGTCGGCCTCGGCGAGTACGACTTCACGACGCAACTGTTCGAGTTGCTGACGAGCTACACGCTGAACAACCCCGGCAAGCCGCCGCTGGTGCTCTCGGCGAACCTGCAAGGGGTCGAGCGCGCCCCGGACGGCAAGGTCACGAAGGCGTACGGCCTGGGCGAGTTCTTCCCCGGCGGCGACGCCAAGGACCGGCCGATGGTCGAGGCCTTCGAGGTCGTGGCGAAGCCGGCCCGGCCGCCGTTCGCGGTGGTCAGCGTCGTCGGCCCGAGCGTCGCCGCCAAGGTCGCCGGCGTCGATAAGCAGTTCGACTTCCCGCGCGACGTTGAGGGCAACGTCACCGTCGCGGCCACGATCCGCGACGCCCTCGCCAAGATCGACCGCCACCCCGCCCGGCCGCAGTTCCGCGTGCTGCTGTACGTCGGCCAACTCGCCGAGGCCAAGGCAGTCGCGGCGGCGTTCCCGCAGTTCCAACTGGTGCTGTGCCAGTCCGACGACTCGGAGCCGCCGACCTACCCGACGCCCGCCAACGACGGCCGCACGCAGATCGTGCAAGTCGGCCACAAGGGCCAGTCGGTCGGCGTCGTCGGCCTGTTCAAGTCGGCGACCGGCTTCGAGCTGAAGTACCAACTCGTGCCGCTCAAAGAGGAGTACCTGACGCCGGCGGGCGAGGAGGCGGCCAAGAAGAACGCCGCGCTGCAACTCCTCGAAGAGTACACCAAGGCGGTGAAGGACGAGAACCTGCTGGCGATCTTCACGGCCAAGCAGATCCAGCACGCCACGCAAGTGCGCCACCCCGAGGAGCGCGCGACGTACACCGGGTCGGCCGCGTGCGCGAAGTGCCACGCCGCCGAGTACGCCAAGTGGAGCACGACGCCGCACAGCCACGCCTACGAGGCGCTCGAAAAGGCGGTGCGGCCCGGCCTGCGGCAGTTCGACGGCGAGTGCCTGGTCTGCCACACGACCGGTATGGAGTACCAGTCGGGCTTCAAGGACGCGGTCAAGACGCCGCAGTTGAAGAACAACGGCTGCGAGAACTGCCACGGCCCCGGCAGCGCCCACTCGGCGAAGCCAAACGACAAGGCGTTACTGATGAGCCTTAGCCCGTGGAAGTCGAAGCCGAGCGACCGCCTGCCCGACCCCGAGACGATGGAGGAGATCGGCAAGGTCCGCGAGGTCGATCGCGGCCCGCTGACGGCGAAGCTGACGGCGTCGCAGCGGAAGGTCGCGGACAACGTCTTCGGCATGTGCCGCAAGTGCCACGACGGCGAGAACGACCCGAAGTTCGACCTGTACACGTACATGCCCAAGGTGTACCACTCGAACCTCAAGGCGACCGGCCTGCCGCCCGGCGCGAAGTAACGACGAGGCGGTAACGCAAACGGCGGCCGGCCCCTTGATGGGAGCCAGCCGCCGTGCCGTTCGTCGTGACCAAGCTGTGACTACTTCTCGTCCTTCTTCATCTCGATCTTGGCGTCCTTGATGACGCTCTTGAAGTACTCGGCACCCTTGATGGCTTCGGCTTCGGTGTCGAACTTGTTGGCCCCGGAGTTGGCCAGGAACTTGCCGTCGGCGTCGCGGATCGAGAAGCGGAACATCTTGTCCTTGCCCTCACTGATCTCGAAGATGCCGGCCTTGACGGCCGCGCCCTTCTTGGGGGCGTCCTTGTCGCCCTTCTTGGGGGCGTCCTTGTCGCCCTTCTTGGGGGCGTCCTTGTCGTCCTTCTCGGCCTTGTCGCCCTTCTTAGGGGCGTCCTTGTCGGCCTTCTTGGGGGTATCCTTGGCGGTCCCCTTGTCCTGGGCGACCGAGTCGTTGGTCACGGTGAGGACGCCGGCCGCGCCGCCGGCCAGCATCGCCATCAGGGCCGCGCTCCGCAAAAACTTCGTCATCACTAAGCACTCCGCGTGTCGTTGAGGGTCCGAAACTCCGCCCGCAGTCCGGGGGACGGCACAGTATCCCCCGGCGGCCGCGCGGAAGCAATCGTCCGCCGGAAATATCCCCAAGTCGCCACGCCGGTTTCATAAGTCGTGCGACGTGGGGAGTTTGGCGGCCGTCACTCCTTGGCCGGCGCGAAGCCGTAATACTTCGCCCAAAGGCTCGGCGCGCCGGGCAGGGTCACCGTCGGCACGGCGAAGTCGTACTTCGGCAGTTTCGCGAGGGAGAGCACCAGTTGCGGGTACTCCGGCCACTTGCCCTCGAGTTTCTTCAAGCCGTCACGCTCGGCCTCGGTGAGCCGCGGCACCAGCACTTTCGTCACGAAGTCGCGGACCGGCTCCGCGAAGTCGGCCGGGCGGCACGGGCCGAGGGACTCGGGCACCGGCAGCCGCTCCGCGACACACTTGCGAGCGACTTCTAGGGCGAAATCGGGCCACTTGCCGCGAGTCGCCGTGTCGAACGACTTGGGCGGCAGCTTGAAGCGGGGCGGCAAGTCCGCCGGCAGGGTCGCGACGGTCGTGACCACCGGCCGGCCGGGCAGCGGCTCGGGCAGGTACGGGTGCTGCTGCGACAGCCGGTGCACGGCGACGCCGTAGACGAACCAGTTGCCCTCCTTCGTCGCCGAGTCGTGCGCCGACTTCAGGTAAACGAACTCCGCGCGATTCAGCCGGGCACCGCCGGGCAACTCGGACTTGCCGTCGATCTTGGGTAGCGGCAACGCCAAATCGACCTTGAACACGGCCTTGACGTAATCGTCTACTTGCTTGGCGAAGCCCGGCTCAGAGAACGGCCACGGGGCCTGCCGGTCGCGGCCGAACAGCGTCGGCCACTGCCGGCGGGCGACGTGCCACTCGTCGCGCCGCGCCTTCTCGGCGGCCTTCCACGCCCCGACGAGTTCCGCCTTCTCGGTGGCGCTCACCGTGGCCGCGAGTTTCGCACGCTGCGGCTGCGGCAGGTCGTCACGCCACTGCCGCTGGTAGAGTTGCGTGACCGCCTCCAGCCGGGCCGCCGGGGTCGGGGTCGCCAGGAGTTCGCGGCGCTCCGCGTCGGGCAGTCGGTCGAGCCACAGGGCGTAGTTCTCCAGCACTGGCCGCAGGCGGTCTTGCTCCGCGGCCGGCAGGTCGTGGAGGTCGCCGTCGAGCTTGCGGAGTTGCTGCCGGCGGGCGACCGGGTAGCCGCGGAAGAGTTCGCTCAGCCGCTCCGTCGGGGCCGCGTCGCCGTCGGTTCCGGCGCGCGGCGGGGCGGCATACTCGGCCCCGAAGAGTTCGGTGGCGTCAAGCGCCTTCACGTAGTCGAAGTCCTCGACGCCCAAGTACAGCGGCAGGTGCGCGAGAACCCGGTAGTCGTTGGCCTGGTCCTCCGCCGCGCCGGACGCCGGGGCCAGGCGGTGGCCGGCGTAGCCGTGGCCCAGCGCCACTACGCCGGCGGCGAGCCAGGCGACCGCCGCGGCGTGCGGCCAGCGCCGCGCCGACTGCGGCACCACGAGCGGCGCGACGGCCGACGCGGAGGGCGTCGTCGGCGTCGCGGCGACCGCAGGCTCGGCCGCGGCCGGCGGCACGACGACGGCGGGCTGCAAGCGGGTAATTGTGCGCGTGGCGAAGTCGGGCGACGGCTCGGCCTTCGGCAAGTAGTCGAGCAGGTCGAACGCCTTCTTGAGGCCCTCGGCCTGGCGGCGGGCGGTCAAGTCGTTCGCCAGCTTCGCCTCGACGGCGCGCGCCGCCGCGCCGTCGAGTTCGCCGTCCAGGTAGGCCGTCAGTTCGTCGTCGCCGGGGTCGGTCGGGGGCACGTCGTCACTCCTCGTCCGGCGAGTCGTCGTCGGCCGGGCCGGCGGGGTAGGTCGGCGGCGGGCCGTCCACGTCAATGTACGCCTGCAAGCTCTCGCGCAGCTTCGCCCGCGCGCGGCTCAGCAGCGACTTCACCGCCTTGGTCGTCAACTCCATGACCTCGGCGATCTCCGCGTAGTTCATGTCCTCGAACTTGTTCAACACGACGGCCATGCGCTGCCGCTCGTTGAGGTCGTCGAGCGCCCGGCGGACCACCGCGGCGAGTTCGTCCTGCTGGACCTTGTGCGGCGGCGGCGGGTCGCGGTTCACGCCGTAGTCGTGCGCCAGCAGCGGCCCGCTCGCCGCCGGGTCGCCGGCCTCGAACGGCACCGTGGGCCGACGCTTGCGGTCGCGGATCGAGTTGAGCGCGAGGTTGTTGGCGATCGTGAACAGCCAGGTGGCGAACTTGGCCTGCGGCGTGTACTTGTGCCGGTTGCGGTAAACCCGCAGGAAGACTTCCTGCGCCAGGTCCTCCGCCTCGTCGCGGCGGCCGACGAGGTGGTGCATGACCCCGACGAGGCGGTGCTGGTAGCGTTCGACGAGTTCGGCGAACGCCTCGCGGTCGTCGGCGCGGACGCGGAGCATCAGCCGGATGTCCGGGTCCCGCAGGGCCATCAGCGCGCTGGTTTGGCCGGTTGCCATGCGACTCGGGAGCGGTGGGGTCGGGTCAGTCTTACGCGGTCGGTCGGCCGGCGGCCTCGGCGTCGCGGCGGAGTTGGCCGCACGCCGCGTCGATCTCGGAACCCTTCCGCTGCCGCACGGTCACGCTGACCCCGCCGCGGCGCAAGTCCTCGATGAACGCCGCGAGGTCGATGTCCTTGGGCCGGCGGTGGACCAACCCTTCAACATCGTTCCAGGGGATGAGATTGACGTGAGCCTTGCGGCCCTTCAACAGCCCCGCGAGTTGCTTGGCGTGCAGCGGCTGGTCGTTCTCGCCCCCGAGGACGACGTACTCGTAGGTCACCTGCCGGCCGGTGGTGCGGAAGAAGTCGTCGGCGGCGTTGAGGATTTCGTGGACGCCAATCCTCGCGTTCGTCGGCACGATCCTGGTGCGCAACTCGTCGTTGGGGGCGTGCAGGGACACCGCGAGGTGGTACTGCTTGCCGGCCTCCGCGAGCTTGCGAATCTTCGCCGGCAACCCGACGGTCGAGATGGTGATGTGCCGCTGGCCGATGCCGAGGCCGTCCTTGTCCCCGGCGACGGCGAGGGCGTTGAGGAGGTTGTCGAGGTTGGCCAGCGGCTCGCCCATGCCCATGACGACGACGTTGGTCAGCCGGTTGGCCAACTTGCCCGCCATGCCGATCTTTTCCGGCGCGTCCGGCGGCACGGTCAGGTTGCGCAGCCGCACGAGTTGCTCGACGATCTCGCCGGCCGTGAGGTTGCGGGCGACGCCGTTCAGGCCGCTGGCGCAGAACACGCAACCCATCGCGCAGCCGACTTGTGTACTCACGCACGCCGTGGCCCGGCCCTCCTCCTGGATCAGCACGCACTCGATCATGTGGCCGTCGTGCAGCCGTAGCAGGAACTTGTGCGTGTCGTCGCGTGAGGTCAGGTGCTTCTCGACGGCCATGCTAAAAACAGTGAACGCCTCGTTCAACTGCGTCCGCAACCCCTTGGGCAAGTCCGACATCTCGTCGAAGCTACTGGCGCGGGCCGCCAGAACCCAGCGGCGGATTTGCTTGGCGCGCATCGGCGGCTGCCCGCGCTCGGCGAGCCAGGCCTTGAGCGCGTCGAGCGACTGGTCGAGGATGGCCGGCTTGCCGTCGCGGGTCGGGGCGGCGGGCGGGGTACTCGGCTCGCCGAGGGTTTCGAGCGACACGAGCGGCAGTGCGGTTGACATGGCGCTTATCATACCCGGCAGCGACCGACCCGCAACGGCCCGCGCGGAGAACCCCGATGGCGAAGAAGACGGCCCCCCAGGCCAGCCTGTTCGGCGACGACGAAACCCCGCCCCCGGCCGCCGAAGTCGTGGTGCCGCTCGGCTTCCCCGCGTCGTGGCTGCCGGCCGTCGGCGCGGAGTTCGCCAAGCCGTACTTCCCGAAGCTGCAAGCCTTCGTCGAGCAAGAGCGGGCGGAGCAAGAAATCTTCCCGCCGGCCGCGGACACCTTCAACGCCTTCAACGCAACGCCGCCGGACGCCGTGCGGGTCGTGATCCTGGGCCAGGACCCCTACCCCACGCCCGGCCAGGGCCACGGCCTCTGCTTCTCGGTGCGCCCCGGCGTGCGGCTGCCGGCGTCGCTGCGCAACATCTACCAGGAGCTGACCAACGACCTCGCCATCCCGCCGGCCAGCCACGGCTACCTCATGGCGTGGGCCAGGCAAGGCGTGCTCTTGATGAACGCGGTGCTGACGGTGCGGTCCGGCAAGCCGGCGTCGCACGCCGGCAAGGGCTGGGAGACGTTCACCGATGCCGCGCTAGCCGCGGTCAATGCCGGGCCGTCGCCGGTCGTGTTCCTACTTTGGGGCGCGTACGCCCAGAAGAAGGCCGGCCTGATCGACGCGACCCGGCACACGGTTTTGAAGTCGGCGCACCCGTCGCCGCTGTCGGCGCACACCGGGTTCTTCGGCTCCAAGCCCTTCTCGAAGATCAACGACGCCCTTGAAGGTTACGGCCGACCGCCGATCGACTGGAAGTTGCCGGCCGTCGCGGTCGAGGGGTGAACCGCCGGCCGGGCTGCGCCTCCGTACAATAGCCGTTGTTGTCGGCCGACGCGGAGGAGTTCAAGCGATGCCGGGGCGTGTGGTGTTGGCAATGAGTGGCGGGGTCGATAGTTCCGTCGCGGCGGTCTTGCTCAAGAAGCAAGGCTACGACGTGATCGGCCTGTTCATGCGCACCGGCGTCACCGGCGACGCCCCGGACGCCCGCCGCGAAAGTAAGAAGGGCTGCTGCTCGGCCATCGACGCCGGGGACGCCCGGCGGGTCGCCGACCGACTCGACATCCCGTTCTACGCGCTCGACTTCGAGGCCGAGTTCGACAAGATCATCGACTACTTCGCTGACGAATACTTGAAGGGCCGCACGCCGAACCCATGCGTGGTGTGCAACAACTGGCTCAAGTTCGGCCAGCTCTGGGCCTTCGGTCAGAAGCTCGGCGCGGACGCCATTGCCACCGGCCACTACGCCCAGGCGTTGCGCAACCCGGCGACCGGCGTGGTCGAGTTGCACCGCGGCCACGACGGCGACAAGGACCAGTCGTACGTCCTGCACGGCATCAAGCGGGACGTGTTGCAGCACCTGCTCTTCCCCATCGGCGGGCTGAGCAAGCCGGCCGTGCGCGAGCTGGCCCGCGAGGCCGGGCTACTGAGCGTCGCCGAGAAGCCGGACAGCGTTGAGATCTGCTTCGTCCCCAGCGGCAACCACATCGACGTGGTGCGTGCCCGCCGGCCCGACGCCCAACTCGCCGGCGTGGTGCGCGAGCGCGACGGCACCGTCCTCGCCGAGCACGACGGCATCGACCGCTTCACCGTCGGCCAGCGCAAGGGTTTGGGTGTCGGTGGCGGCAAGAAGCGCTTCGTGCTCGAAATCGTCGCCGAGTCCCGCGACGTGATCGTCGGCGACAGCGACGACTTGCTCGCCGGCGGGCTGGTCGCGTCCCGCATCAACTGGCTCATCGATGTGCCGGCCGAACCGCTCGATTGCGGCGTGAAGATTCGGTACAAGCACGCCGCGACCCCGTGTACGCTGACCGCGACTCCCGACGGTGGGGCGGTCGTGCGGTTCGCCGAACCGCAGTCGGCCGTGACGCCGGGGCAGGCGGTCGCGTTCTACGACGGCCCGCGCGTCCTCGGCGGCGGCTGGATCGAGGAAGCGGTCGCGCACCCGGCCGCGCACCTCTGAGTAACCTCGCTCATCTGGGAGCGTCGGTCCTGCCGATAACGACTGCAATCCCGGAGGTGACGATCATGGCCGAGAGTTTGGTACGACAACTGCATATGCCCGACGACGTGGAGACGGCCACGGAGGCGATCGAAGTCCTCCGCGGCTGGGTGATCGACAAGCACTTGCAGTGCAGCATCTCGGCCTCGGTCTTCGCGGACCACGCGCAGTGGGGAGTCCTGCTGGCGGACCTCGCGCAGCACGTCGCCGGGGCGATGCACGAAGTTCACAAGGTCGATCAGCAGGAGACGCTGCAAAAGATCGTGACCGCGTTCACCAACGCGATCAGCGACGCCCACCCGCCGGACGCGTGACCCCGGTGGCCATCTCCCGAGCACCGGAAAACCTCTCGGAGAAGCACTCATGACGAACGCGATCAAAACCCTGGCCCTCGGCCTCGCCCTCGGCACCGCGGCCTTCACCGGCTGCGAGAAGACCACCGCCGAGAAGCCGAAGGACGTCGGCCGCGACACCAAGGACCTGGCGAAGGATGTCGCCCGCGACACGGGCGACGCCGCGCGGGACGCCGGCCGCAAGGTCGATGACGCCGCGCGGGACGCCGGCCGTAAAGTGGACGACGCCTCCCGCGACGCCGGCCGCAAGATGGACGACACCGGTCGGGACACCAAGGCCGTGATCAAGGACAACCTGCGTGACGCCAAGGACGCGGTGAAGGACGCCGGCGCGGCCGTCGCCGACAAGGCCAAGGAGGCCGCCGACGCCGCCCGCAAGGCGTTCCGCGGCCCGGTCGATAGCGGCCTGGACAAGGCCGACAAGGAAATCGCCCGGCTCGAGGACGAGTCGAAGAAAGCCAACGGCGACGCCAAGAAGGCGCTCGACGAGAAGGTCGCCAAGGCCAAGGAGTTACGCGGCAAGCTCGCCGCGAAGCTCAAGGACCTGGGCGACGCCAGCGCCGACAAGTGGGAAGCGATGAAGGCCGACGTGGACCAACTCTCGAAGGACTTGAACAAGTCGCTCGGCTTCTAAAGTGACTTGGCGAGCGGGGGACGAAAGTCTCCCGAGACTCCCCGCCCAGCAAGTCGTCCCGCAACATGCAGCTCACTCGGGGGACACTCGTCCCCCGCTCGCCTTTAGACCAGCCCCCAATACCTTCGCAAGCCCCACTCGAACCCTAGCACCGCGACGACGAACGCCAGCCACGTCGGCAAGAATCCGTGCGACTGGTCGCGCCGCCAGTCGGGGTAGTAGCGTGGCCGCGGCTTCACCGTGTCCAGCGGTTGGGCGGCGAGCTCCTTCAAGAACTTCGGCAACTCTTCAAGCCGGTGAAACTGCCCGCCGCCGGCTGCGGCGATGCGCTGCAACACGTCCGGCTTCGCCGACTTCACCAGCATCTCGTCGGTGGCGACGGCGAACGCGAAGAAGCGGGCCGACGCCTCGCCTTCGACGGCCGCCCCCTTCTCGTCCTTGCCGCCGCCGGTGACCTTGACCGTGTACTCACCCGGCGCGGCCGGCTCGTACAGCACCTTGAAGCCGCCCTCGGCGTCGGGCAGGTACGGCCGCGTCGGGGCGGTCGCCTCGGCCTCGCCGGGGGCCAGCACCTTGACCGTCAACTTCGGCTCCAGCGCCGCCGCGCCGCCGGGTTGCCGGACGCCGACGCGGATCGTTTGCCGGCCGCCGACGGGGAGCCGCGGCAACTCCGGGCGGGCGTAGACGCGGCCGGTCTCCTCGTCCTGGTGCGCGAGCCAACGCACCATTTGCCGCCAGAACTTGCCGTGGAGCAGCACGCCGTCGTTCGACTTCGGCTGGCCCAGCGAGCGCCAGGCTTGCGTGTCCATCGCGGCGAACGCCAGCACGCGGCCGCGACTGCCGGCACCAATTTGGTGGCCGACGAGCAGCGGGGCGAAGCGGCCCTCGTCGCCGGGCTTGAGGGGCAACGCCTCCGCCTGCGGGCTGTCCGAGGCGACGGCGTAGACGGTCGCGTTCGGCTTCGGCGTGCCCATGCGGCTCAGGCCCGTGAAGCGGACGCGGTTGGCCGTGTCGTTCAACTTGCCCCACAAGTCGAGGCTGTCGGCGGCCCCGTTGCCCAGGCGGTTCAGGTAGTCGCCGGAGTAGCGCGGCGTCGGCAGGTACTGGACGCCGCGCTCGCCGCTGAAGATCGCCGGCGGGACCGCCGCGGGCGTGGCGAGGTCCACCGGCAAGATTTCCTCGATCTCCTTCGTACCCCGCCATCCGGTCGCCCCGGCGATCCCCGGCGTGCCGAGGAAGGTCGCGTGGCCGCCCAGGAACGCCAGGCCGACGCCCTTGTTCACGACTTGGTCGCGGATCTTCGCCGGGAGCGCTGGGTCGATCGTCGTGAGTTGCCGCGCGGAGATGTCGCCGATCAGGATCACGTCGTAGGCCCGCGCGTCGAAGTCCAGCCCCTCACGCTCGGCCGGGGTTGCCGGCTCCTCGGTCTGGCGAATCACCGGGAAGAGATCGACGCGCTGGTCGGCCCGCAGCGCCCGCTCGATGAACTTGTGCTCGAAGTTCTGCCGGCCGATCATGAGGACGCGCATGCCCTCTTTGGTAACGGTCAGGTAGGTCTCGATGGCGTTGTTCTCGCGGACCACGTCGCCCGGCGTCGCCTCGAACGGCACCTCGACTTTGACCTTCATTTCGCCCGGGCGGTCGGGGGCCTTGAGCTTGAATTCGAGGACGTTGTCGCGCTCCTTGGCGAGCGTCACCGTCTCGGTCAGCGCGACGACGTAGCCCTTGCCGTCGTTCACGTCGAACGACACCGTGACCGGCACCTTGGCGTCCACGAAGCCCAGCGCGTTGGCCACGACGCGTAGGGTGAAGTCGGTCTTGATGAACACGGAGCCGTCGGCGCTGCCGGACAGGGCGTTGATGCCGGTCAGGGCCACGTCCTTGGTACCGGAGTCGGTCGCCGGGGAGCCGACGGTGAAGGTGTGGACCTGCCGCCCGCCCTGCCGCCACCGCGCCGCCTCCGGCTCGGGCCGCGCCGGGCCGTTGTCGGTGCCGTCGCCGATGACGACGTGGGCGCGGACGTACGGCTCCGCCTGCCAGCGGTCGAACGTCTTGCGGAGGTACGCCCCGTAGTCGGACTGGCTGTCGGTGGCCGGCGTCGTGGCGGGGTCGAACAGGTAGTCGCGGTCGTTGAACGCCGAGTCGCCGAAGCGGTACAGCACGACGTTGACGTTCTGCCCCGTGCGCAGCTCGTCGAACGCCGGGCCGCACGCTTCGAGCACTTTCCGCACGGCGTCGATGCGCGTCTGGCCGTTCAACTCGTCCGGCACCGTCATGCTTTGCGACGTATCGACGCCGACCAGCAACACGCTCGGCACCTTGGGGTTCTCCTGCACGCCTACGGTCGGCCGCAAGGCGGTCAACAGCGCCGCCGCGAGGGCGACGAGCCGCAGCGTTAGCACGATCGCGACGCGGCGGCGGCTGGCCTGCGTGTGGCCGCGGTAACTCCAGAGGGTTAGCGCGACGAGGGCAACGGCGACGGCGAGCAGCGCGGGCAGGCCGAAAACACCGGACGACCACGGCGGCACGGGGTCGATGCGGAAGGAGAACTCGTTCATGGCCGTATTCTAGTCGCGCGAACGGCTTCCGCGGACGCACGCCTCCGGCAGCCAGCCGACGAGTCCGCCCGTCGTGCCGTCGTGGAGGCAGACTTGGACCCAGCCGCCGCGCCGGTGCCACTCGACGCACTCGACCCCCGGCGGTAGCGCCGTCGGCCAGCGCGGCGGGTAGTTCGGCCCGTTACCGGCCCGCAAGGTCGCCTCGACGGTCACCACGATCGGCGGCCGCGCCTCGGCGTCACGCCGCTCGACTTCGATGGCCACGGCGAGCGACAGAGTCACGGCCCAGCCGGCGACGCCGGACGCCGCGAGGGCCGCCCCGCGCCGCCGGGTGCCGAGCTTGTGCCAGACGCCGCCCGCCGTGAACGCCAGCGCCGCCGCGACGCTCAGCAGCAGCAAGTCGAGTTGCGAAACGGCGTGGCGAACGCCGTCGAGTGGCGGCGGCGACAATCCCGCCGGGTAATCGGCGAGCGCGAGGAATTCAGTGTTCACGTCGCCCCCCGCTCACACGCGTCCACGGCCGCGGAGGCGTCCCGCGCGAGTGACACCACGTCGTCACCGGCGGGCGAGAAGCGCGCCGCGTCGCAGCGCCCCAGCACCGCGACCACGGCATCACGTCCCGGCAACGCAACCGCGACTTCGCCCGGAGTTCGGGCCGTCGTCGGTATCCCGTGGCGGGCCGCGAGGTAGTCGTGAAGTGCCGCGCGAATCGCCACGGCATCACCGGCGTCCGCGAGTCGGCGTCGGGCGAGCGCGACCGCCGGGGGGAGTGCCCGCGACCGCCGCGCGCGGTGTGCGTCGATGGCGGCGCGGAGCCGCAACAGGCACGGTAACGTCACCGCCACCGGGACGAGCCACGCCCAAGCCGGGACGCGATCTGCCCACGATTCCTGGGGTAACGGCAACGTAACTGGCGGTGCGGTGTCGGGAACCGGCGGCGAATCGGTGGCCCGCGCGTCGAGCGACAGCGGGTCGGCGTAGGCCATCAGGAAGCGCTTGCCGTCGGGCCGGTCGGGGCGGTAGTAGACGTAGGGCAGTGCCGGCAGTTCGATCGCGCCGGTGCGTCGCGGCCGGACACGGTAATCGAAGGCGACGGCCCCGCCGGGCCGCGGCCGCGGCGGCGACTCGCCGTCGAGCATTAGCAGGGCGTCGCTGGGCAACTCGACCTCGGGGCGTCGCAACTCGGCTGGGTTGAGCGCGCCCGACACGACGAGTGACACCGTGATGTCACCGCCGACGGTCGGCGTCGCTTCTCCTGCCCGCCAGCGGACTTCGACGGCGGTGCCGATCGCGCCGTAAAAGTTCGCCGCCTGGCGGTCGAGTGGCGCGAGGTCGGCCAGGCCCGGCGGCGCGAGCAGTAGCGCGACGAGGGCGAAGAGGTTACCAGTCACGGGCGTCGGGGCGCTCCGGCCCGGCGGGGGTCTCGGCGCTGGCCGCGCGGTTGCGCGAGAGCCGCGCGGCGTGGCCTTGCAGCAGCGCCCGCGCGTCGGCCGGCGACAGCGGCGGGTACTCCTCGGCGTCCGGCGTGACGGGGAGTGTCCCCTGCCCCGCCGTCGCCTGACCCGTGTTGCGAGGCGACCCGGCCGGCTTGCCACCCGTCGCGCTGACGCTTGCGCCGCTTTGCGGGGCCGGCACGGTCCCCGGCTCCGCCGTCGCTTCGTTATTGGCCCGCGCAACCAGTTCAGGCGACGTGTCGGGCGGCGGCGGGGCCGTCTGACGCTCCCGCACTTCGGCCTCGCTTGCCAGGAGTTTCGCCAGTTCGAGGTTGTGCGCGGCGTCACCGGCGAGCGCCGCGGAGGCGGGAGTCGCCGCCAGGCAACGCTCGTTGGCAGTCACGGCGGCGCGGTAAACCGCCGCGGAGCCGCCGCGCAGCAGCAGCGCGAGGCCGAGGTTGTAGTTCGCGGCGGCGCGGCGTGCGGGCGGGGCGTCGCGGTCGTCTAGCGACGCCAGGAACAGCAACTCGGCGTCGCGGGGTCGGCCACGCCGTAGTTCTAGGACGCCGCGGTTGAGCGCCACGAGGCCGGGGTCGGTCGTCCAGCGCGCGGCTTCGGCGTAGCAGCCGGCCGCCGAGTCTAGTTCGCCGCGCAGCGCGGCAGCGTTGCCGTCGCGCACGAGGTCGTCGGGGTCGCGTGGCGGGCCGGGCGCGGTCGCGAGGAGTGCCAGGACGGTAAGGGCAGCGGGTCGTCGCATGGTGCCAGTCTACCGCGCCCACAGCCACGCCGCGAGCAGGCAGAGCGCCGAGAGCGCGAAGAACGGCCCGGAGCGGTCGTGCGGCTGCGGCGTGGCGTCGTCGGCGAGTTCCCGCGTCGCGTCGGCCACGACGTGCTTGCGAAAGAACTCGGCGAGGCGCGCGGCTTCCTGCCGGGCGGGGCCGTAGTGGCCGCCGGTCGCCGACGTGATTTCGGTCAGCACCTCCTCACGCAGGCGGGTTTGCACAGGGTCGCGCACCCCGTTGGCGTCAGTCGCCTCGAGCAATCGGCCGCCGACCAGGATCGGCGAATCGTGGGCCGGGTCGCCGAACCCGATGGCGTGGACCGGGACGCGGGCCTGCCGGGCGGCCGAGACGCCGGTGAGCCATACGCGGTCGTCGGCCGGGTCGTCGCCGTCGCTCAGCAGGAGGATGTCTTGCGCGCCGACGAAGCGCGGGTCGTGGGCCGCGACCGCCGCGCGGAGGGCCGCGCCGATGCGCGTCCCGGACGCCGACGGCTCGCCCGGCGTGGGGCGGACTTCGGCCTGCGGCCGGAGGCCGTCGAGTTCGGCCAGCAGTGTTAGGAGGTGGTCGGTGTCGGTCGTCAGCGGGGCCAGTAACTTCGGCCGCGCGGCGAAGGCTACCAGGCCGACGCGGTGGCCGCGGCCGCGCAGCGACTCCACGAGTTCGCCCGCGCCATCGACCGCCGCGCGCCAGCGGGCCGGGCCGGCGGCGTCGGCGGCGAGCATACTTCGACTGAGGTCGATGACGACGACGACATCCCGGCCGACGGCGACGCCGTCCGGTTCGCCGACGCCCCAGGTCGGTCCGGCGACGCCGACGCTCAGGCCGACCCAGGCGAGCGTTGTCAGCGCGACGCTACCCCGGCGGCCGCGCTCGGGGCGGGTGCGCAGCGCGAACACGGCGACTGGCTGGCCGACGGCGTCGAGGCGGCGTTGCCCGCGCCGACGCTGTCGCCACGCCAGCAGCGCGAGCGTGAGCGGCACCGCGAGTAGGGCGAACCCGGCCGGGTGCGCGAGGCGGACCCCGGCAACGAACTCGGCCACGGCGGTCGGCAAAAAGCCCATCGGCGTTGCGGCTCCGGGGTATCGGTGACTACGGGGCGACGCGCCAGCGCGTCTGGGTCAGTGCGAAGGTCAGCGACAGGATCGCGGCCGCGGCGAGGGCGTACCAGCGGGCGTCGTTGTGGTAGCGGCGGTAGCGGAAGGCGTCGAGCGGTTGCCGTTCGAGGGCGTCGATTTCCCGGCAGGCTGCGCGGACCCCCTCGCCGTCGTTGGCTGCGAAGCACCGGCCGCCGGTCATGCGCGCGACCGATTCAAGCGTAACGCGGCCGGCGTCGCGCTGTTGGCGTTCGTCGGCCGTGGCCCCGGCCGCGTCGCCGCCGCAGTCGATGGCGTAGACGGGGACGCCGAGCGACTTCGCCAGTTGGGCCGCCTGCCGCGGCTTGAGCGCGCCGTCGGCAGTCGCGTTGTGCTCGCCGTCGCTGAGCAGCACGACCACCTTGCGCCGGCCGTCGTCGCCGTCGAGCCGCGCGATCGCTTCCGCGAGGGCGTCGCCGATGTTGGTGCCGGCGTCCGGGCCGACCCGCGGGCGCTCGAGGTCGAGCAGTTTCAAGAGCACGGAGTGGTTTAGCGTCAGCGGGCAGACCGTCCGCGGCAACGCGGCGAAGGTCACCAGGGCGACGGCGTCGTCGGGCCGGCCGGGGAAGCCGGGGCCGCCCTCGACGAACTGCCGGAACGCCTGCCGCGCCGCGCCGAGCCGGGTGGCGTCGGGTTGGCCGGCGAGCGGGAAGTCGGGCGTCGCCATGCTGCCGCTCACGTCGAGCACCAGCACGATCGACACGCCGACGGCGGGGACGCGCGTCGCCAGGTCCGGCCGGCGTGGCCCGGCGGCGGCGGCGATCAGCAACAGCACGGCGAGGGTGTTCAGCACCGCGGGGCCAACGACCGCTCGGCGTGAGCGGCCACGCGGCAGACCGCGCAGGAGTGCCAGCGACGGGTAGCGCAACGCCGGCTTGCGGCGGCGCGCCACGACTGCGGCCGCGACGAGTGAGAGCGGTGCGAGGAGGAGCCAGCGCGGTTCGGCGAAGGGGGCCATGCTCGCACGATAGCGGCGGGCGGCGGCGGCGGCGAAAATTTCCCTCGACACGCGGCCGGCGTCCGGGTAAACGGCCGCAATTCAAACCAGGACGACGCAGGGCCGGGGGGGGTCGGATGCGCAGGTTCCGGGCGGTAGCGAGTTCAATTGTCGTCCCGATCGCCCTGGGGGTCGCGGCCGTCGGCCTCGGCTGTAGCGCACTGCGCGACCGGGACAAGCCGCCGATCGCGCCGTACGCGGTGCTACGCAGTCCGGACGACGCCGGCCGCGCCGCCGGGTACCCCAACCTCGACAAGCAGACGTACGAGACGCTCGCCGCCGCGCTGGCGGTTCCGCCGTCCGGCACGCCGCCCGTGCCGAGTAGCCCGCCGCGGCCGCTGCAAGTCCTCGCCGTCTCCGGGGGCGGCCAGTACGGCGCGTACGGGGCGGGGCTGCTCGTCGGCTGGACCAAGACCGGGCAGCGGCCCGAGTTCGACGTGGTCACCGGCATCAGCAGCGGCGCGTTCGTGGCGTCGATGGTGTTCATCGGCCCCAAGTGGGACTGGCTGCTGACCAAAGTCTTCACGACTTCGACTACGAAAGACCTCATCAAGACGCAGCCGGTGCGCTCGCTGTTGACGACGCAATCGCTGAGCAGTTCGGCCCCGATGAAGGCGTTGATCGACCGCGAAGTGACGGCCGACTTCTGCGCCGACGTGCGGGCGCAGCACCTGCGCGGCCGGCGCTGCTACATCGGCACCATGAACCAGAACACGCGGCGGGTCGTCATCTGGGACCTGGGGGCGATTGCGTGCAACGGCCGGCCGGACGCCGACGACCTCGTGCGGAAGATCCTGCTGGCGGCCGCGGCGGTGCCGTTCCTGCTGCCGGCCGTCGAGTTCGACATCACCGTCAACGGCGTGAACTACCGCGAGGCCCACAACGACGGCGGCACCGTCTGCCAGTCGTTCGTCCGCCTGCCGCCGGAGGCCCCGACGACCGACCCGGCCGACCCGGCGAAGCGCTGGCTAGCCGGGTCGAAGCTCTACATCATCGCCGGCGGCAAGGTCTTCGTGGACCCGGTCGAGGGCCGGCCGAGTGCCCTGGGCCGCGCCCGCGGGGCGGCGTCGAGTTCGCTGTACGCCCTGTACCGCTCCGACCTGTGGAGGCTCTACGCGGTCTGCGCGGCGTCGGGCATGGAGTACCGGCACACCGCCGTGCCGCAAGACGCCGTGGTGACGGCGTCGGCGTTCGAGTTCGAGCCGGTCGAGATGCTGAAGCTCTACAAGATGGGATTCGACCGCATCGTCTGCGGCACGGCGTGGGAGCGTAAGCCGCCGAACACGACGCCCGACGATGTCGAGTTGCCCCGCGCCGGCTTCGACTTCACGCTGCCACCGGCTCCGCGCTGACCTCGGCCTCGGCGGGGATCTCGGACTTCGTCCGCAGGTAGGCGACGTAACCGACCAGGCCGATGACCCACTCGGCGACGCGCAGGGTGAGCCGCCCGGCCAGGCCGACGGCATTCCCTTCGGGGCCACGCAGCAACTCGTAAAGCCCACCGAAGGTCAACTCCGCCGCCCCGAGGCCGCCGGGCAGCGGGATCAGGGCTTGCGCGATGAAGCCGATCGGGGCGACGATGAACACCTCCGGCAGCGTGGCGATCAGTTCGGGAATCGGCGGGAAGACTAGCACGGCGACGTAGAACGACATTACCAGGCCCATGTGCGCCAGGGCCGACACGCCGACGCAGATCAGGATCGTGCCCGGCCGCTCGCGGTAACGCCGGGCGGCGTCCCACATCTCGCCGAGGGTGCCGTTGAAGCGCCGCAAGCGTTCGCCGACCGCGGCGGGGACGGCGTTGAGGAACGTGTAGCCGACGACGAAACCGGTCGCCAGCACGATGCAGACGCTGACGATGGCCTTCAGCGCGAACTTGGCCTCGATGCGTTGGTCGCCGTTGGCCCAACACAGGCCGCCGACCACCGCCACGTAGAGAATCAGGCCGAAGAGGCCCAGCAACCGGTCGGCGATGACCGTCGAGACGGCGGCGGCGCGGCGGGCCGGCTGGCCCTTGGCGATCAGGTACGCCTTGACGAAGTCGCCGCCGATGCCGCCGGGCAGGAACATGTTGTAGAAGGTGCCGACCAGACCCAGCCGTAGGCCGTACGCCAGCGTGAACGGCAAGTCGAGAGCCCGCACGAGCAGGAACCAGCGCAGGTACTGCAAGCCGATGACGACGACCATCAGCCCGAGGGTCGCGACGAAGTAGATCGGCTCCGGGTCGCGCGAGAAGAGTTCCTTCAACGCCTTCCAGTGCATCGCCACGACGAACGCGAGCAGGGCGACCGCAACGAGGTACTTCAACAGACCCTTGATCAACCCGGCAGTCGGTTTCACGCGGCACCCTCACTCGGTCGAGCAAAGGGCTTGTGATACGACAGTCGCCGGGGCCGTCAATTCGCCGGGCGGGACTCCCCCGGCATGGGGACGACCGCCGGCAACGCGCCGGACGGGTGGCCGAGGGCGCGGTACAGGCGGAACTGGGCGCGGTTCGAGTCGCCCACGGCGGCGTGGAAGTCGGCGTTGGTTTGCGCGAGCAGTTGCAGCGCGGCGACGACCTCTTGCGGCCGCACGATCAGCGTCACCAGTTCCCCGGCGCGGCGCGTCTGGCCCAGCCCTTCGAGACTCTTTTGCATCAAATCGACGGCGTCGCGCAGGGCCGGCTCGGCGAGGGCGAGGCGCTCGACGGCGGCGCGGGTTTGGGCGTGGGCCGTGCTCACCTCGGCGGCGACGCGGTCTTGCGTGCGGAACAGCTCGAGAATTGCGATCTCGTACTCGACCTTACGCTCGCCGGCCCGGATCTTGTTGCCGAAGCCGAGTTGCTGGAACTCCCACATGACCTGCACATCGACATCGTAGCGGCCACTGAAGTTGCCGACGTTGCCGCCCTGCCCCCCGCCGAACGCCCCGTAGCCGATCGAGCCACTCGGGTTGGTCGAGACGCTGCGCAGGGCGATGCTCGGCACCAGCGGGCGAATCTTCTCCTGCTTCAGGCGGACGAGCGCGGCCTGCACAATCGCCTGCTGCCCGGCGAGTTCGGGCCGCGACGTGAGGGCGACGGGGATCAGCGCATCGACTGTTGCGGCCGCGTCGATGACCGTCACGGCGAGGTACGGCGGCTCGGCCGGCTCCAGAATCGCCCCGGCGTCGAGCCGCAGCAGCCGCGCCAGTTCCGCGGAGGCGACGGCCCGGCGCTCCAGGGCGGTCGCTTCGGCCTGACGGCGGCGGGCGAGTTCGACTTTCGCGCGGGTCGCCTCCAGCGGCGGGGCGAGGCCGGCGGCCAACTTCTCGGCGCGGCGATAAACCTCCTCGGCCTGCTTCGTGGCGTAGGCCGCGCCGCCGAGTTCGCCGCGGGCCTGTTGCAGCGTGAAGTAGGCGTCGGCGACCTGGAACGCCGCGTCGTTGGTGGCCGCCTGCAACACCGCCCGGCGCGCCCGCACGTCCTGCCGCGCGGCGAGCGGGGCGTAAATCGCGTCGGTGACGCCGAAGACGACGTTCGGGCCGACGCCGACCATCGCCGAACTGCGGCTCGACGACACCAGGTCGCCGGCGAAGTTCTGCTGCAAGCCGTCGTGGTGGAAGTAATCGACGCCGGTCACGACGTTCGGCAGCCAGAGCAGCTTGGCGCGGTCGTAGGCCTTCGCGGAGAGTTCGACTTGCCGCGCCGCGATTTGCACGTCCAGCGGGCTGGCCCCGGCGAGTTGCAGGGCCGTGGCGAGGTTGATCGGCTGCGTCCGTTCGGTGGGTCGCGCGACCGACGGTTCGAGCAGCGGCACCGGCGACGCCAGAAGCGCTGGCGGCGTCAGCGCGAGCGGCGGCAGGCCGGGCGATTGCGCCGCGGCGACGCCCACCCCCTGCCCCAGCACGGCGACCGCGACCCACGCCCGCATCTGTCGCCCCCACGCCGTGGCCGGAATCGCCCGGCGGCGGATAACCGGTTCGACCTTCCGCGTCAATCGTGATTGTCCGACCCGCGCGGCTCGGTTAGAGTCACACCGTCGTCTCGGATCGGCTGGCACGCCGTCGCCGCACTGCCGGACGCACCCGGCGGCCCGGAACGCTCACTGGAGTCCGTATCGTGCAACCTCTCCTCGCCCTGCTCCTGACTGTCGGCTTCGCGGAGGTCGATCTGACGCCGAAGCTCGGCGCGAACCCGGTCTACCTCGCCGGCTTCGCCACCAACCGCGTCGCCACGAAGGTCCACGACCCGATCATGGGCCGGGCCGTCGTGCTGTCCGACGGCACGACCAAAATCGCGATGGTGTCGGTCGATCTCGTCGGCCTGTTCCACGGCAACGTCGAGGCGGTGCGGAAGCGGCTGCCCGGCTTCGACTACGTGCTGATCTCCTCGACGCACAACCACGAAGGCCCCGACACGCTCGGCCTGTGGGGCCGCAGCCCGTTCACGTCCGGCGTCGATCCCGACTACCTCGCCGCCGTCGAGGCCGGGTGCGTCCGGGCGGTGAAGGACGCCGACGCGGCGCGGAAGCCCGCGACTGTCAAGGTCGGCACCGCCAAGGGGCCTGAGTTACTCAACGACTCGCGGCTGCCGCTGGTCAAGCACGACGACATCGTTACGCTCCAATTCCTGGGGGCGAAGGGCGAGCCGCTGGGCGTCCTCGTGCAGTGGAACTGCCACCCGGAGACGCTTGACAGCAAGAACACCGAGGTCACGGCGGACTTCGTCGGCTACACGGTCGAATACCTGCGGGCGAAGCACAAGTGCCCGGTGGCGTACTTCACCGGCACCGTCGGCGGGCTGCTGAGTTCGCTCAAAGTCGAGATCCGCGACGACGCCGGGGTCTTGCTCAAGGACGGCACCTTCGAGAAGGCCCACGGCTACGGCGTCGCCGTCGGCAAGCTGGCCGACCGGGCGATTGCTGCCGGCGTCCCGGCGACGCTCACGCCGTTCAGTGTGCGGACGAAGACGCTGCTGATGCCGGTCGAGAATATGCTGTACCGCGTCGGCAAGCAGGCCGGCGTCCTCAAGCGCGCGATGTACCTGCTCGACGGGGCGACGGCCGACCCCGCGGCGTGGGTCGAGACGAGCGACGCGGCCAAGCCGATCGGCGTCAAGACGGAGGTCGGCTACCTGCGGTTGGGGGAACTCGAAGTCGCGGCACTCCCCGGCGAGATTTACCCCGAACTCGTGCTCGGCAAGGTGACCGACCCCGCGGAGCCGGGCGCGGACTACCCCGACGCCCCCGTCGAGCCGTCGATCTACGGCCAACTCTCGATGAAGCACCGGATGCTCCTCGGCCTGGCGAACGACCAACTCGGCTACTTCATCCCCAAGCGGCAGTGGGACGACGTGGCCCCGTATTGCTACGGCCGCAAGTCGAGCCAGTACGGCGAGATCAACAGCGTCGGCCCGAACGCCGCCGCCGTCGTCTGCGACACCTTCCGCGGCCTGGTCAAGTCGCCGGCACGACCGAAGTGAGCCGCTTGATGAGCATGGTCGCGTAGCTACCGCGCGGCAACTCGAACGCCAGCGTGAGCGCTTGCCAGCCAGGGTTCAGTTCGTCGTCGGCGATGGCGGTGCCGACGTTGCCGAGCTTCAAACAGACGGCCCGCTCGCCGCGCGAGAAGAACGGCTTCGGGATGCCGGGAATCCGCATCGTAGTGAGAGTCAAGCCCTCGTCGGCCAGCACCGCGTCGATCAGCGGCGTGCTGGTCTTGAGGCGCGCCGAGAGTAGTGGCAACTCCCACGTCTGCCACGCCGCGACCTGCTCCGGCGTGCCGCGTAACGGCGTGGCGAAGTCGCCCACGTCGAGCGTAATCGTGCCCAGGTCGGCGGGCTCGAACAGCGCTCGCAAGCTACGGTCGAGCAGGCGGTTCCACAGGTAACTCTGGTACGCCGAGAGGTAGAGGCTGCTCAGGTCGTGCCGCAGCCGGGCGACGGCCCCCTTAAAGTCCTTGGGGTGCGACACCATGTAGTCGATCAGGCTCCGCGCGTGGCCCTTCGGCAGCGCCGC
>JANXTD010000677.1 GCA_025352585.1 Fimbriiglobus sp. | reverse complement strand
CGGCCGTCGTGAAGACGACGCAGCCGTCGAGCAGGTGCCCGCCGGACATCGCCCCGAGTTCGTCGGCGACCGCGACGTGGAAGTGCCCGCCGCCGTCACTGAACGTGCCGACGAGCGAGACGATTTCGAAGGGGCCACGCCGCGTCATCCCGTCCGGGCGGTTGGCGTACCGCAGGCAGACTTCGGTGAGGCTGCCGACGCAGGTCACCACCGCCGCGGCCCTCAGGTGACCGCGCGCGGCGAACCCGAGCAACCCTTGCCGCAGGTCCGACCCCGGCGTCAGGCGGAAGGCGTAGGCCGTCACGCCCGACGGTGTGGTCTCTGACGTCACGAGCCTACTCCGGGGCAATCGTCTCACCGCGGGCGGGGGTCTCGCCGGCCGACCAGGCGGGGTCACTGACGCCGCTGCCGATGAAGCGCACCGAGCCGTCGGCGAAGGCGGCCTGGATGCCGGAGGTCGTGATGCCCTGCGACTTCAGGCAGTGGGCGTTGTCCGCCGGCGGGGCGAACTCCGGCCGCAACATGCAGCGGCACATCCACGGCTCGGGGCCGGTCCAGGTCGTCGGGTTCGCGCCGCCCTTGTTGACGAACCCCGTGCGCGGCCAGTAGCCGTTGACGTAGAGCGACGCGGGGGTCAGCCCGTTGACCCACTGGGCGTCGCCGGGGTACTGGTTGCCGGTCAGCGCCGGGGTGAAGTCGCCGGGGATGGTGCGCGGATCGACGCCGTAGCCCCACAGGGTCGCCCCGAAGCGTGGGTTGCCGGTCGGCCGCTGCACCACGGCGTACTTCTCGTTGAAAACAATCGTGTTCGACAGGCCGTCTTGAATCTTCGTTAGCCGCGCCCCTTGATCCCCGAACACCTGCCAGTTCGAGCCGTAACTACTCAGGCCCCACTGGGTCACGCCCGAGACCGCCCAGGCCGGGTACGGGTTGGCCGTGCCGGTGGCGGCCGACCACGACGGGGCACCGGTCGAGAGGTCGAACAGGCCGTCGCCGGTCATCGTCTTGTCGGCGGGGTGCCGCAGGACTTTCAGGGCGACCGACCGGGCGGCGTCCGGCCCCAGGTCGTACACGGCGTTCTGCTCGAGGCCCGGCAGGATGTGGTAGAAGATCGACCCGGTGACGCCGGCGGCGTTGACCTGGCCGAAGATCGGCGGCGTCGTCTGGCGGGACGACTCGAAGGTCATCGTGGCGAGCGCGACCTGCTTGAGGTTGTTCTGGGACTGCGACCGGGCGGCCGACTCGCGAACCTTCTGGACGGCCGGCAGCAACAGGCCGATCAGGATGGCGATGATGGCGATCACCACCAGCAACTCGATCAGCGTGAACGCCGACCGACTCCGACGCTTCGTCATAAGAAACTCCTACTTACGTGAGGGACTCCAGGCTGCACAGAGTGGGGTGACTCGGGGGTCACACCCCCGTCGTCACAAGCCCAACTCCGGTTTCGTGCCCCTGGCGTCCGGACTTCAACACCACACTTAGTCGTGGCCGTGCCGCTGTCGTAACAGCCGCGCGGCCTCGACGATCACCCCCAACTTGCGCTCGGCCACGGCGGCCGAAGCAACGGGACTGTCCGCGAACGTGGCGAACCCGCAGTCGGGGTTCAGCAGCACGCGCCCCACGCCGAACGCCGCGACGGCGGCCTCGGCGAGGGCTGTCACTTCTTCGACCGTTTCGACCCGGTCGAGTTTCTGGTTCACCACCCCGACGCCGATGCGGCGGTCGTCGGGCAGTCCGGCGAGCGGGCCGAGTTCCCCGGCCCGCGGCGTCGCCATCTCGAGGAAGTACGTCCCCACCGGCAGCCCCGCCAGCAGCGGCACCAAGGGGGTGTACGGACCCGACAGGGCGACCGACTCGTCCCGCGACCAGTTGCCGCGACAGACGTGCAACGCCACTCGCTCCCGCGGCAAGCCATCGAGCAGCGTCTTCAACAGCCTGCTGGCAAACTCCAGTTCCTCCGCTTGCCCGCCACGCTCGCCGAGGGCACCGCACATGAACGTCCGCCGGCCGGCCGCGCGCGTGAACACGACTTCGGTCAGAACCGGCTCGTCGAATTGCACCAGCGCAGCGCCGTCGGCGAGCAGTTGCAACGCCTCCTCACGCAGCACCGTCACGATGTCGCCGGCCAGACTCTCGCGGTCGGGGTACGCCCGGTCCGACACACACTCTAACCACATCGTCCGCGTCAGCAGGTACGGCCCCGGCAACGCGACCTTCACCGGCCGGTCGGTGAGGCTCTTCGTGAACGCCAGTTCGCGGCCGGCCAGCGACCGCGAGCGGCGCAGCTTGCCGAACACCGCGGGGTGGCGGATCTGGTCGGCCGGCACGTCTAGGGCGGCCAAATCGGCGGCGAACTTCGCGGGGTCGGTCACGTACGGCAGCAGGTCGGTGACCGGGATGAGCTGGCAGTTGTCGAGCCGCGACGCGACGAAACTGGCGTAGTTGTCGCGCCGCTGCTCGCCGTCGGTCACGACATCGACGCCGGCCCGCAACTGCGCCGCGACGGCCAGCCGCACCGCGTCATCGGCGTGGCCGTGGAACTCGTCCTCCGGCATCCGCCCGGCCAGCCACTCGTGCAGTGCTTTGACCAGTGCCGCCGGCCGCGGCCAACTGCCGATACCCATGACCGCCAGTCCGCCTGGCAACCGCTGGTCCCCGGAGCCGGATTCGTCTAGCCCCCGCCACACCGACGGCCGGGACGCCACGACCGGGGCCGGAGACTGTCGGGCCGGAGGTGTGACGCCCGACTTCTCGACCCTCGGAGTCTTGCGGAGGCGGTAGCGGGTGCCGTCGCCGTCGCGGGTCGCGCTCAGCAGCGCGTTGCCGGTCAGGCGTGCCCAGGATGGCAGGTCGTCGGCGACCGACGGTTCGCGCGACCGCACTTCGAGCACCTGGCCCGCGTTCAGGGGGTCGATGTGACGGCGGATCAGCAGCAACAGGCCGTTGCCGCAGTCGAGGGTACCGCCGTCGAAACTGGCGGCGGGCGTGTCGTCGGTCGGGGGCACGGCGTCGCTCAATAGTACGGGTCGCGGGCGACCACCACGGGGGACTTCAGGGCCACGGCGTACACCGCCTCGCGCTCGGTGAGCTTGCCCTTGCGGTCCTTCAGACTCAGGGTGACGGAGTAGCGGATCACGACCGGGTCGGTGCCATCGACCTTGCCGAGGGTGTAACTGACGAGCGTGAAGTTGCCACGCAGGTCTTCGGGGAACTCGACGGGGTCCGGCAGTGCCTTCAGTTTGGCGGGCGACTCGTTGGCCTTCCACGAGTCGAGGGCGGCGGCCACGGCGACGCGGCCCCGCTCAAGCTCCGCAGCCGATCGACGCTCGCCACACCCGGTGACGGCCAGGATCAGGACCGCCGCGGCGAGTCTGCCCGCGGCGTTAATACGACACGCTCGGGCAGCCGCCGGCCATGAACTCGACCAGCTTCGCCCCGCCGACGATCACCGCGCCCGGTACGAGACTTGCGGCGTCGAGTTGCCGCTTCTTGAAGCACGGCGAGCAGACGAAGATCGTGCCACCCGCCGCCGCGAAGTTGGCGATGAGGTCCTTGAGCGGCGCGAACCCCTCCTCGGCGACCGCATCCGCGGCCCCACTCACCGCCAGTCGGACCGCCTCGGTGCTCAGGAAGACGACCGCCTCCTGGTCACACGCCACCGCCGCGTTGGCGACGACGAAGGCGACCGTCGCCCGGTCGGGGTCGTCGGTGCCGGCGGTCAGACTCACGCAGAATTTCCCGGCCATCACTCAGACTCCCTTGCGGCGGATGCGGTACACGGGCGGCGACGCGGACACCAACGTGTGACCCGTCAGCCGGCACCAGGCCGGCACGTCCTCGGGGGCGGCCGGGTCGGTCGCGGTCACCGCGACGACCGACCCCGGCGGCAGCGGCAGCAGCTTCATGCGCAACGCCAACGCCAACTCGCCGCAGCCGATCGCCCCCGCGTCCCAGGCGACCTCTTCGACGTCGGGCGTCGCGGTTCGGGTCGCCCCAGCGCCCCCGGTTTCGTCCCCGTCGAGGCGAACGGCTTCGGCCCACGCCGCCGTGTAACACTCGCGGCGGCGGACGTAGTCGTCGAGGTGCGTCCGAAGTTCGCCGGGTTCGCGCCCGAGTCCGAGTCCGAGGCACGGCAGGCAACGCGGCGCGTCCTTGAACCCGAGGGCGATACTCCAGACCGCCTCCCGCGCCAGGCACCGGCCGCCGCACCCGGTACACGGGCGGCCGACAATTCGCAGCAGGACGGCTTCGGCGGATCGACTCATGCAGGTGCAGTGTAGGCCGGTCGGAGGGTCGGTTCAACGGCGGAAGCCGTCACTTGGTCAGCGGCACGCGGTAGGTCGTCGCCCAGGCGAACGACTTGCCCGGCGGCAAGTCGTCGATGGCGACGAACGGCTCGGGGCAAATCACCGTCGAGAGGCCCCAGACGCGCAACGCGCTCATCGGCCGGTCGCTGCTCACCTCGACGGCGGTGCCCGACGGGGCGTGCCGCATCGTGAAGCGGTACGGCGTCTTCGGCAGGTCGGCGTACTCGGCGTAGACGTAGCCAGCGTCGAGCTTGCCGCGGAACGTCAGCGCGCCCGCGCCGTTGCCGGCCAGTTCGTCGTAGCGGCCTTCGGACTTCGTCACGCGAAGTTTGCCGGCGAAGTCAATCGCGTAGTTCGGGCCGACGGGGTCGCGGTTGGCGTTGAAGAAGTTGTGGTTGTAGACGCGCGTCGTGATCGGCCGGGTGCCGGTGTTGGTCAGCGTCGAGCGCAACTTCAGCACGGCGGCGGTGTCGTCGTCGGCCGACTCGACTGTCTTGACGAGCTTGTACCCCACGCCGGAGTTCGCCGCGACTTCGTGCGTGAACGTGTACTTGCCGGCGACGACGGTCAGGGTCCGCTTGCCGGGGTTGACGACCGGGTAGGTGCGCATGAACTGGTACGGCTCGTCCTTGTCCTTGCGGAGTTCGCCGACGCCGATCTTGACGAAGGTGTCGCCCACCTTGGTGGCGGCGTAGTCGGCGGGGCCGGCCGTGTCGAACTCCTCGCAGGGGCCGGTAATGTCGTCGGCGCTGCCGGCGTCCTGGCCGGACTTCCAGGCGTGGAACAGCGTCGCGCCGTTGACCTTCCAGTCGGCGACGACGCCGCCCCGGTCGAAGCGGGTGCCGCGATAGAAGCCCTTCGCGTCGTCGGGCAGATACAGCGTGAACGCCGACGACTTGCCGGTGACGGCCGCCTTCGGGTAGTCTTGCGCCGAAACTTGGGCCGCAAACAGAACGATCAGCAGTAACCCACGGGACATCGGAACTCCTCAGTTGACGGGGGGGATGATTTTCGCGGCGGCGAGGCCGTCGAGGACGAACTGCACGGCGATGCCGGCCAGCACCAGCCCCAGTACGCGGCCGACGACATGGATGCCGGTCACGCCGAGCCGGCGCTGGATGGGGTCGGCGAGTCGCAGCGTGGCGTAGGCGGTCAGGCCGGTCAGGCCGATGGCGACGAAGACCCCGGCCGACTCGAAGACGTTCGTCGCCCGGCTCATGAGCACCGCGACCGTCGAGAGCGCGGCCGGCCCGGCGAGCAGCGGCACCGCCAGGGGCGTGATGGCCACGTCGCCGGCGTCGGCGGAGCCGTCGGCCTCGGCCCCCTCGACGGCCGCGTCGTCGCCCGACTCGGTCTTCTCGCGGATCATGTCGAGCGCGACCAAAAACAGGATCAGCCCGCCGGCGATCTGGAAGGCCGGCAGCGACAGCCCGAGTTTCGCGAAGAGCCAGGTGCCGACCAGCGCGAACGCCGTCATGATCGCCGTGGCGGCGACGCAGGCGACCAGCGCGGTGCGGCGGCGCTTGCGCGGGGCGTAGCGGGCCGTCAGCGCCAAGAACGGCGGGATCGTGCCCGGCGGGTCCACGAGGAACAGCAGCGACACCAGCGCCGTGAGGGTGAAGTCGAACATCCCCGCTTAAGGTACGCCCGCCGCGTCCACAAGTGCCTAAGAATACGGCCAGGGGGTTTCCCGATGGAACGATTTACGCTTCGCTCGCCGATCCCGGCGTCGGCCACGGCGCTTTACGACTGGCACGCGCGGCCGGCCGCCTTCGCCCGGCTCGCGCCGCCGTGGGAGCGCGTCAAAGTCGCCTCCGTCGTGGGGAATTTCGGCGACGGCCAGCGGGTCACGCTGCGCGCCAGCCTCGTCGGGCCGGTCGGCAAGGATTGGGTCGCCGAACTCTTCGAGGTCGTGCCCGGCCGGCAGTTCCGCGACCGCCAGTTGCGCGGGCCGTTCGCCGAGTGGACGCACACCCACCGCTTCCTCGCCGACGGCCCCGCCGCGTCCGTCCTCGAAGACGACATCGAGTACCGCCTACCGCTCGGCGGCCTCGGCCGGCTGTTCGGCGGCGGGTTGGTGCGCGGCAAGCTCGACGCCATGTTCGCCTACCGCCACGCCGTCACCGCGTCGGACCTGCGCCGCCACGCCCCGTTCGCCCACCGGCCGCCGCTGACCGTCGGGGTCACCGGGTCGAGCGGGCTGATCGGCAGCGAACTGGTGAACTTCCTGTCGGCCGGCGGGCACCGCGTCGCGCGGCTGGTGCGCGGCCCCGTGAAGCCGGCCCCGTACGACGACGGCACGACCTCGCGGACCTGGACCCCGGACGCGCCGCTCGACCCGGCGACGCTGGCCGGCCTCGACGCGGTCATCCACCTGGCCGGCGACGGCATCGCCGACGGCCGCTGGACGGCGGCCAAGAAGGCCCGCATCCGCGACAGCCGCGTCGGGCCGACGGCGCGGCTGGCCGAGGCGGTCGTCGCCGCGAAAGTCCCGGTCTTCCTGAGCGCGTCGGCCGTCGGCGTCTACGGCGTCGGCGGCGACGAGGTGCTCACCGAAGACTCGCCAGCCGGCACCGGCTTCCTGGCCGACGTGGGCCAGGCGTGGGAAGGCCCGACGCACCGGGCCGCCGACGCCGGCGTCCGCGTCGTCAACCTGCGCATCGGCGTGGTGCTCACGCCGAAGGGCGGCGCGCTCGGCAAGCAACTCCCCGCGTTCCGCACCGGCAACGGCGCGGTCCTCGGCGGGGGCACGCAGTACGTCAGTTGGATCACGCTCAACGACCTGATCGGCGGCATCCACCACGCGCTGATGACCGAGACAATGCGCGGCCCCATCAACCTGACGGCCCCGAACCCGGTGACCAACCGCGACTTCGGCCGCACCCTCGCCGACGTGCTGAACCGCCCCTACCTGCTGACGGTCCCCGCGCCGGCGCTACGGCTGCTGTTCGGCGAGCTGGCCGACGCCGCGCTGCTGGCGAGCCTCCGCGTCCGACCCGCGCGGCTGACCGCCGCCGGCTACGCCTTCGACCACCCCGACCTCGTCTTCGCGCTGCGCAGTGTGCTGGGCCGGTGAATGGTCGTTGCGGAGCCGGCCCGACCTGCGATGATGCCCCTGAGGTCGCACGCTCGGGGCGACGCACTACCATCGGACGGGGGCCAATCGTGGAGCGGACTGCGGAAGAGCGGGCGGGCCGGCGCAAGGTCGGCATGGTGCTGTTCGGGCTGGCCGTCGGCCTGCCGGGCATGGTCGTGTTCACGGACAAAACCGACAGCCCTGGACTGGTCGGGATGTGCGGAATCGTCGCCGTGTTGGGGGGCGGGGTCGCCGCCGCGGCCGGGGCCGAGCGCCGGTTGTTGGCGATCGTTCCAGGCCTGCTCGCCGGGGCCGGGGCCTTCGCCGCGCTGCTGGCCTACGCGTCGGTGCGCGACTCGATCCGCATGTTCGAGTTGGTCATCCCGCTGGGCCTGGGTTCGCTGCCAGGCGTCGGGCTGTACTGGCTCCTCGATTCCGCGACGGCGGCGTCCGGGGAAACTCGGGGCGAAGACGCGACGGGCGGCTAGGCCCGGAAGTCGCCGGCGGCGGCGGAAACCCCGCCCCGGTCAGTTCCCCGCGGACACCATCGGCTCGATCCTCACGTCGTCGATGTAGGCGACGCCGAAGCCGGTCAGCGCGAAGGTCATCGAGATTTTGCCGTCGGCCGGGACGCGGCGGTACAGGTTGTACTGCTTCCAGGTCGGCTGGTACCGGACGCGCACCCCCAGCGGCTCGCCGCCGGCGCTGTCGAAGGCGACCAGGCCGTCAGCGGCGGCCTGGACCGGGGCCGGCACCTTCACCCAGAAGCTCACCCGGACGAGGGCACCCGGCGCGAAGTCGGCGGCGGGGCTGTCCGCGGCGACGACCGCCCGCTCGAGCGCCTGCGTCGGCGCGGCGGGGCTGCCGTCCTTCTCCACGCCGGGCCGCGGCGCGATCACCAGCGACAGCGTGTGGTTGCACAAGTTGGGCCGCCGCAAGTCCGGCGGCGGCAGCGTCGCCCGCAGCGGGGCGTTGCGGTCGGTGTTGAGGACGATCGACGGCAGCGGCGGGTCGGCGACGCCGGGGGCGTCGGAGTTCAGGATCGCGACGACCCCGTCGGCCGCGTCGAGGATCGTCTTGCGCGCCTTCCAGCCGGGCAGCGAGTCGATCGCCGCGCCGGCCGCCGGGGCCTTGGCGTTAAGCTCGAAGCCGCCGTGCGGGAAGCCGTTGCCGGCCGGCCGCGACGCGCGCACCTCGGCCGCGAGGGCGTAGTGCTGCGGCAGCGAGTAGAAGCTCACCGCGAACGGCGAGGCGCTCGGCGCGTCGAGCGACTGCACCGCCCGGTCCCAGTCGGCCCGCATCAACTGGCGCAGCGGCCGCAGCGCCCGGCGGCTCTCGCGGTAGGCCACGTCCCACTGATGTTGTCGAAGAACTCGCGGGCCTTGCCCATCGACTCCTTCGACTTGCCCAAAAGCTCCGGCGTGAACTCGTGCTCCAGGCCGCCGGCCGCGATAATCGCCGCGTGCGTCCGGCAGGTCTTCTCGTACTGCTCGACGGCCTGGAGTTGGGCCCACCGGGCCGCCGTCTCGCCGCTGCGGAAGGTCGCGTTGTCCTGCCAGCGGACGACCTTGCCGGTCGGGCCGAGGTCGGGCGTGATGACGACGGCGCACGCCACGTCGAAGTCCGGGATGGTGATCTCG
>JANXTD010000661.1 GCA_025352585.1 Fimbriiglobus sp. | reverse complement strand
GCCGCGAGGAAGTAGTGCGTCTGGCCGCGCAGGTAGTGGTACGGCTGGAAGGCGTACAGCAGCGCCGCCGCGACCGACGCCGGCCCCGACAGCCCGTAGCGCCGGCAGACCGCGAGCGTCGTCGCCGCCGTGAGCGGGTAGGTCAGCACGTAGAAGAGGTTGAACACGACGACCGGCGACGGGAAAGCGCAGCCCAGGCACCAGATCAGCGCGAAGTGCAGGTGATCGACGACGGGGAAGTCGTACAGCTCCTGGACGCCGGGGGCACCGAGCCGCGGCGTGCGCCAGTGGGTGCCGCCCTCGACGACCTCCGTGACGAACGGCAGGATCAGCAGCGCGTCGTAGTCGTAGGTGAACGGGGCGTGGAAGTCGGCCTTGTCGAGCCGCAGGCCGGCGACGAGGACGGCGACGGTGATCAGCGCCGCGGCGAGGTGCCACCCGAGTTCGCGCAAGGCCCAATAGGTTGCGGGCGGGGCGGCGGGTGGCGGGGCGGGCATGGACGCGGTGCCGTAGGATACCGGGGGACGCTGCACCTAACCAGGATACGAAAGGCCCCGCGAATGACACCCCCGACCGGCCCCGCGCTCGTCGTCGGCTGCGGCTACCTCGGCCGCCAAGTCGCCGAGGCCTGGCGCGACGACGGCCGCCCGGTTTACGCCCTCACCCGGAGCCGCGCCGACGAGTTGCGCGCCGCCGGCCTGACCCCCGTGACCGGCGACGTGACCGACCCCGCGAGCCTCGCCGGCCTGCGCGACTTGCCGCCGCTGACGACGGTGCTGTACGCCGTCGGCATGGACCGCCGCGCGGGCCACTCGATGCGCGAAGTCTACGTCGAGGGCTTGCGCAACGTGCTCGCGGCGCTGCCGCCGGTCGCGTGTTGGGTCCACGTCAGCAGCACCGGCGTCTACGGCCAAACCGACGGCTCCGTCGTCACCGAGGAGTCGCCGACGGACCCGCGCGAGGAGTCCGGCCGCGTCGTGCTGGAGGCGGAGCGGACGCTGCTCGCCGCGCGGCCGGGGGCGACCGTGCTACGCTTCGCCGGCATCTACGGCCCCGGCCGCTGGCTGCGCAAGGCCGCGCTCTTGGCCGGCGAGCCGTACACCGCCGACGCTGACAAGTGGCTGAACCTGATCCACCTCGCCGACGGCGTGCAAGCGCTGCGCTGCGCCGAGTCGCATGCGGCCGGCGGCGTCTTCAACGTCGCCGACGACGAGCCGGTGCGGCGGCGCGACTTCTACACGGAGTCGGCGCGCTTACTGGGTGCCCCGCCGGCGAAGTTCACCGCGCCGGGCACGCCGGTCGCCGAAGCGAACCGCCGCGTCAGCAACGCGCTCGCGCGCCGGGTGTTGGGCTTCACGCCGCGGTACCCGAGTTACCGCGAGGGGTTGGCCGCGTCGGGCGGATGAAACTCCCGGCGAGCGGCGCGGCCCTCAGTACCCCAGCTTCTCGATCAGGTCGCCCCACTGCTGGCGGACGACGGCCGCCTGGGACGCGCCCAACTCGAACTTGTTGACGGCGTAGTCGCGGTTCCGCGCGGCGTACTCCTCGACGCGCGGCCGCACGGCGTCGTAGTCGCCGAGTGACAGGCCGTCGTAGATGCGGCGCATGCCGCCGGGCATGTCGGGGACGAACTCCTCGTAGCGTACCTCGACGAGTTGGCCCGGCGGGATCAGGTCGCGCGTGGCGAAGTAGCGCGTCATCATCACGCGGAACTCGCGCAGCACCTTCGCCTCCAGCGGCGGGCCGCCGCGCGGGGTTTGCAGGCCGTGCGCCGCCGCCATGCTCGTCCACAGCTTCATCGTGGACGAGTACAACGTCAGCGGGTCGCGGCGGATGTGGACGAACTTCGCCCGCGGGAAGAGTTGCAACAGCTCCGGGATGCGGGCCGTGTGCGGCGGCGACTTCAGCAGCAGCGGCCTCGGGTCGCGCAGGGCCAGCCGCTTCACGAACTGCAACAGCGTGCGTTGCCACTTCGCCCGGCCCGCCGCCGTTAGCCCCGACAGGTCGAGCGCCCCCGGACTCATCGGCGGGTTGTTGGGGAAGGCGATGTCTGTATACGTGCTCGGCTCGCCCAAGAGCGCCAGCGCGAACTCGTCTTCTTGGGGGCGCTCCCAGCCGGCCGGCATGTCGTCCATCGGCCGCTTCTTCGGCAGCAGGAACGCCAGGTGCTTCTTGAACAGCGTCTCACTCAACAGGTGGTGGCACGGGTTGAAGCAGTCGTGCGTCGTCGGCGTCGAGAAGCGGCCGTCGAGCGTCAGCAGTTCGTGCAGCAGTGTGGTGCCGGTGCGCCAGTGGCCCAGCACGAAGATGGGGTCGGCGGCGAGTTGGTGCCGCGCGGCCCGGTCGCCGTACTGCGCCTCCTGCGCCCAGCGGGCGACGGTGTTGGCGAAGGTGACGACCGACATGATGCCGGCGATGTACCAGTACGGCGGCTCGACGGCGAAGCGGTTGGTGGCCATCAACTTAAGGAATGCGAAGTAGTCGAGTCCCTCCCACAGCCGG
>JANXTD010000651.1 GCA_025352585.1 Fimbriiglobus sp. | reverse complement strand
CGAGGCCAAGTTCGTCGCCCCGCAATCGACGGCGGTCGTCTACCGCCGCAGTGTCTTCGAGCGCGTCGGCCTGTTCGACCAGTCGTTCGACGCCTGCGAGGACGTGGAGTTCAACGGCCGCGTCGCGGCGGCGGGGCTGACGTGTTACTTCGCGCCGTCGATCGCCATCGAGTACCACCCGCGCGGGAGTCTGCCGGCGCTGTTCAAGCAGCTCGCCCGCTACGGCGCGGGCCGCGCCCGGCTCGCCGCGAAAGACCCGCGCTCGCTGACGCTTCCGGCGTTGGTGCCGCCGGCGTGGGTGCTGTGGGTGCTCGTCGGCGGGCTGCTGGCGGCGGTGGTGCCGTACCTCGGCTGGCTCTACGCCGCGAGCGTCGGCCTGTACGCCGCGGTGATCCTGGCCGGCTCGGCGTGGCTGGGCCGGGGGCTGCCGGGGCGTGTCGGCGTGCGGCTGCCGGCGGTGTTCGTCGGCATCCACCTCGGCTTCGCGTGGGGCTTCCTCCGCGAAGTGATGCGGCGGGCGCGGCGCTGACTCTTGTTAGCCCGACGCGCGAGCGAGGGGAGCAAATCCCGGTGGACATCGCGGGTAGGGGAGGGTGCGCCGAAGTTCTCTGGCACTTTTTTGGGCGGGATCAGGGATCGTGGGGCTTTCCCCCTCGGCAGGATGCCCGCCATGACCCCCTCCGCCGCCCCCGCGACCGACTTCCAACGCCTCGTCGTCGAGCAGGCCCTCGCCCTCGCCCGCGAGGTCGAAGCCGCCGCCGGGGCCGCGTCCTCGACCGCTGCGAGAGCCTGCTACTCACCCGCGGCCGCGACTTCCTCTTCGCCACCCTCCAGGCGATGGCCCAGCACGCCGACGACGAGGCGGTGAAAAAGGGGGGGCCGAACTCGCGCGTGCGGCCACCGCCTCCGCCACAAGGGCACCGCGCCTGGCGCACCCGCCCGCCGGAACGGGGTTGCGTCCGCCGGGCGGCGCGGCTATGCCTGGCCGCGTCGTGGTCCGCGTCGGGGGTCGGGATGCTCGCGCTACGCACAGGATGCTGGACTCTCGCCGCGGTCGCGCTCCTGACGCCGGCCTGCGCGACGACCAGCCGGAACGTCAAGCCGGCCGACGCCCCGCCGCCGACTGTCGCGGTCGCGTCGCCGACCGGCTTCGCCGTGTTGCCGACGGCACCGGGGCAGCGGGTCGCTCGCAACCCGACGGCCGAGCCGCCCGTCGCGACGCCGGCGGCGGTCGCCAAGCCGCCGGAGACGCCGCCGGCCAAAGTCGAGGTCGCGATTCCGCCGCCCGACGCGCCGCTTGTCGCCGCGATCAAGGCGTACCTCGACAACCGGCCCGAAGTCGCCGCCGACCACCTGAAGGCGCTCGACCGGCCCAACGCGGAACTGCTCGCCCAACTGCTGCCGGCGGTCGCCGCCGCCTCGAAGGCCAACCTGACCCGCGCCGGGCCGGTCGATTACGGCCTGCTGGCGGCGCAACTCGAGACGCCGTACAAGGCGCTCGCGGCCAGGGCGACGTTGGGCATCCCCAAGGCGGTGTTTTGCAGCTCGCCGATCGGCTTCGGCCAGTACCGGCCGCTGCCCGACGGCCACGTCTACCGCCGAGGCCACCTCGCCGAGGTCTACGTCGAGGTCCGCAACGTGCCGTCGGTCTTGACGCACGACCCGGACCTCGGCGACGGCTACGTGACGAAGTTGAACGCCGCGCTGCGGCTGCGCGACGCCGCGGGCAACGTCGTCGAGCTGACCGACGAGGGCCGCCGGCCGGTAGCCGTGTTGCAGTCGGCGCAGAAGGACTTCTCGCGCTCGCCGGTGCGCGACTACCACAAGGCGTTCCGCTTCGCGGTGCCGCAGAGGCCGGGCCGCTACACGCTCACCGTCGAGTTCCTGGACCCCGAGACGGGCCGCGCCGTCAGCCAGAGCCTGTCGTTTGAAGTGGGCGGTTCGTAGGTTAACGGCTTGACCCCTCCGCAACGCCTACTTTGACCGAGGTCCGGATGAGTGAGATCAAGCCGACGCAAGTGTTTTTCCACGCCGGGACCGTGAGCCAGGCCGAGCGCGCCAAGCTCCTCAAGCAGACCGGCGCGACCCTGTGGTTCACCGGCCTGTCCGGGTCGGGCAAATCGACCCTGGCCGTCGCGCTGGAGCAAGTCCTCATCGCCCGCGGCCACGCCGCCTACGTCCTCGACGGCGACAACATCCGCTTCGGCCTCAACGCCGGGCCGAAGATCCTGCAAGAGACGCGCGGGGCCAGCGAGGAGAACGCCAAGCGCTTCGGCCTCGGCTTCAGTGCGGCGGACCGCGAGGAGAACATCCGCCGCATCGGCGAGGTGTCCAGGCTGTTCGCCGACGCCGGGCTGTTCGCGCTCACCAGCTTCATCAGCCCGTACCGCAAGGACCGCGACGCCGCCCGCAAGGCGCACGAGTCGAACAAGGCGGGCGCGATCCCGTTCATCGAGGTCTACGTCAAGACGGCGGTGGACGTGTGCGAGACGCGCGACCCCAAGGGGCTGTACAAGCAGGCCCGCGCGGCGGTCGCGGCCGGCAAGGGCATGGGCTTCACCGGCGTCGATGACCCCTACGAGGAGCCGACCAGCCCCGAGATGACCTTCGACGCCAGCACGCAGACCGTCGAAGAGGGCGTCGCGATGATCGTCAACGAGCTGACCAAGCGCGGGTTGTTGGGGTAAGGGCGAGCCGCGTTCTTGTTAGCCGGACGCGCGAGCGACGGGAGCAAATCCCGGTGGACAATGCTGGTGGGGGAAGACAAGACCGTCACCACCC
>JANXTD010000646.1 GCA_025352585.1 Fimbriiglobus sp. | reverse complement strand
GTCTGCGTCAGCAGGCCGCCGGGGAAGTTCGTGGCGGCACCCGCGGGGGTGACGATCGTGGTGTTGCCTCTGATATCGACGTTGGTGTGGGTCACGCCCAGGGCCACGGTCGGCCGCACGCCGAGGAAGAAGTGGCCGAAGCGGCGCTCGTAGTTGAAGCCGACGTTGGCCCCGTAAAAGTTGTTGTTGGTGCGGATGCGGTCCTGGATGAGGAACCGCGTCCCGGCGGGCACGTTCGAGCCGGCCAGCGCGGTCAGGTTCTCGTTGATGGTGATGTCGTCGCGCAGGTTCAGGTAGCGGAAGCCGTAGACGAAGTCGAGCCGGCCGCACGGGTCGCAGCAGAGGTTACAGATCAGACCCAGGCCGCCGCCGATGAAGTCGGAACTCGACCGGACGCCGACGGAGCCGGCCAGCACGCCGGGGAAGGCGACGAGCTGCGAGTCGGAGTTGCCGCCGAAGGCGACGAGCTGCGAGTTGTTGCGATTGCCGAGGGCGTCCACGAAAGGGCGGGCCAGGATTTGCGAGCCGTTGGAGCCGACGTTGAAGCCCTGGCCGGAGTTGCCGAGGAAGAAGAAGTCGCCCTCGACGCCGAAGCGCTGGCAGTCGTCGAGCCACGCGCCGGCGCGGATGCGCAGGCCGTTGCGGAAGTTGTCGTTGAGCTTGTCGCCGCCGAACAGCGTGGAGGTGCCGGGGGCACCCAGGACGCCGGCGGTGTTCCGCGCCGTGCCGGCCGGGGAACTGGTCACGAAGGCGGGCGTGTTCTGCCCCTTGGCGACCCAGTACAGGTACTCCGCACTCACCCAGAGCCGGCCGGGGGGGCCGCACAGGCAATCGCAAGCCGCGCCGCACGCCTTGGCCGGCATACAGGCGTCGGTGCCGCACGGGCCGGCGGCGGGGTCGGCCGCGAAGGCGGGGTGTTGGGCCCCCAGCATCAGCGGGTCGCCGGCCGGCGTGCCCAGCGGCGCGGTCCCTTGAGGCAGGGTCGTCGGGGCCGCGGCCGGGAGTTGCGTGTTGACCGCACGGGTCGGGAACGCCGCCGGGGCCGTGGCGCTCGACGCCGGGACTGCGGTCGGCTGACCGGCCGGGACCGCGCCTGCCAGTCCGAGGCAGGCCGTGACGCCTCCGAGGAAGCGAGTGAACATAGAAACCTCCGTGTCGTTGCGGGTGTCGCCAGAGTCCTTCTGGCGGCAGCGGGGGGTCGCGTGGGGTGGGTTCCGCTGTTCGGGTATCGACGAACCGCCCCCCGCTTCTCCATTCAACCCCGCCTATTTGAAGCGGCTCAACTCGCACGAAAGGGGCGACTTACCCAAACCGCCCCCGCCAATCGCGTCGCCTTGAGTGTCCGGGAGGTGTGTAGGAGTCGAGTTTCCGATCGCGCCCTGAAATCTGCGACCCGGCCACATTCGTCATATCCGGTTGAGGCCTCGAGGCCGAATGTGTCAAGTCTTCCGACACTCCAGACGGGATCGCCTCAAAAGCGCGAGAGGTCGGAAGGGTTTCTGTTGACACGATAATTTCTCGGCTCAAACTGAACGACACGGTATCAGCCCGCCGCTCATTCCCGATTCACCCCGATGAGGTCGCCAATGGCACCGAGAACACGCCCTGGCCGCGGTCCCCAAGGCCAAGGCCGCAAAACGCCGGCGCACCCGCCCAAACTGGACGTCAGCCGCCTCGAAGAACGCGACGTGCCGGCGACCTTTTCGGGCACCGTGTTCCTCGACACGAACGCCAACGGCAACTTCGACGCGACGGCGACACTGATCAACAACGCCGGGGCGGGGCAGTCGCCGCTGGTCACGGAGGTCGGCTACAGCGGGCTGGCCCAGCCGTGGGACCCGGTGGCGTCCCGCGTCCCGGTGCTGGTCCGGGCCTTCGACGGCGCGAACGTACTGCAAGGCTCGGCGGCGACCGACGCGGCGGGGACGTACACCTTGACCGTCGCGGCGGCGGGGGCTTACCGCCTCGAATTCAGTAACCTGCCGTCCGGGCTGTCATTCGGCCCGTCCGGCCAGACGACCGGCACGGCGGTGCAGACGGCGAGCGTTGTGGCCGGCGGCAACACGCCGAACGTCAACCTCGGCCTGGTCCGCTTCGAGGACATCACCCCGGACAACCCGACGGTCGTCACGAACGAGTACTTCTTCGGGGCGTTCGACTCGGCCAACGCCGACAAGGCCGCGGTCGTGAGCTTCCCGTTCAACGCCGGGGCCAACATCCCGTCGAGCGACGTGGCCGCGTACACCACGCCCGACACGCACACGATCCAGATCACGCACGGCCAGGTCGGCGCGACGTGGGGCCTCGCCTACGACCGCGCGACCGACCGCGTCTTCATGTCGGCGTTCACCAAGTCGCACACCGGCTACGGGCCGGGCGGGCCGGGGGCGATCTACGCCGCCGGGGCCACGCCGACCGGCACGAACACGACCGTCAAGACCGCCACGCAGCTCGTGGACCTCGGCGTCGCGGCGGCGGGGGTGAACTACCGCGCGCAGCCGGCCTTCACCGCGCCGGCGAACACCGGCGTCGGCCTCGACCCGTACGCGCGGGACGGCCTGTACTTCGATTCTACCAGCGGCACGAAGCGGCAAGTCGGCTGGGACGCCGTCGGCAAGACGGGCCTCGGCGGCCTCGACGTGGACGCGACGGGACGCTACCTGTTCACCGTCGGCCTCGCCGACCGTAACCTCTACGTCGTCGATACGCAGAACCCGACCGCGGCACCCCTGGTCGTGCCGCTGCCGGTCGTGACCGGCGTCAACGGCTACACCGGAGTCACAGACACCAACCGCCTGGGCGACCTGCGGCCATTCTCCGTGAGCTACTACCGCGGCTCGATCTACGTCGGGGCCGTCAACACGGCAGAATCGACGACGCTCGGCGGCACGGTCGCGGGCAACTCCGCCGCGCTGCGGGCCTACGTGTTTCAGTACAAGCTCAACTTGGACGCCGCCGGCAACCCGACCGGGACCGGCCAGTTCATCGACCTCAACGGGGCGGCGACGAGTTCGCAAGCGGTGCTGGTCGCGCCGCTCAACTACAACCGCGGCTACATCGTCAACGGGGACCAGACGGGGGACTCGTCGGCCAACGCCATCTCGGCCAACTGGCTGCCCTGGACGCCGGTCTACCGCAACATCACCAACGCCAGCATCCCGCAGAACGCCTTCTACCCGCAGCCTTGGCTCACCGGCCTGTCGTTCGACCCGGACGGCAACATTACGCTGGGCTTGCGCGACCGCTCCGGCGACCAGTTCGGCCCGTTCAACGCCGCCGACCCCGCCAACCCCAACACGCCGCTGGCCGGCATCCCCGGCGGCGACACCCTGCGGGCTTTCAACAACACCCAGTCGGCCGGCGGCGTTGTCACGTCGCGCTGGAGCCTCGAGAGTAACGGCAGCGGGCCGCTCGGGCCGACCTCGGCCGCGGGCGTCGCCAACGGCCAGGGGCCGGGCGGCGGCGAGTTCTACGCCGGCGACTTCCTCGTCCCCCGCGCGGCGGGCAAGGTCCAGGACCACCAGGAGG
>JANXTD010000610.1 GCA_025352585.1 Fimbriiglobus sp. | reverse complement strand
TATGCCGAGTCCGAGCCCGACAGAGCAGAGCTGCACGCGTCCATTCGTGATCGCATGGGCGAAGGGCCAAGGGTGGCGCGATTCCGCTCTAAGTTGCGATTTCCCGTGCTGTCTTCTCACCCGCACATCTTCCATTTCAGCGGGCCGTCGAGCCCCTATTCCTGCTCGGCCGTCGCCGCCACCTCCTCCGCGTCCGCCGCCCTGCCCGCCCCGCCCGCCGCCCGTCTGGCCACCGCCGATGCCGCCCTGGCCGAAGCCGCCGCCGCCACCCTGGCCGAAGCCGCCGCCCTGGCCGAAGCCGCCCTGCCCCCCGCCGCCCTGGCCGCGGTTGCCGCCGCCCTGGCCACCGAAGTTGCCCTGGCCGCCCTGGCCGTTGACGCCGCCGCCGGTGAGGCCGCTGCGGTTCTGCGGGGCGCGGCCGACGAGCGCGTCCACGGCGTCGGCGATCTGCGACGGGCTGAGGCCTTGCACCGGCACGACCCGCACGACCTCGGCACTCGTCTTGGTCGCCTTGTCGAGTTCCTTACACAGCTTCTCGACTTCGCCGCTGATCTCGTCGGTGCAGAACAGGATGACGCGGTTGGTCGGCACGTCGTAGGTGACCGACAGCGTCGAGGCCTGGGCCGCCTGCTGCTGGCCGCCGCCGAAGCCGGGGAAGCCGCCGAAGCCTTGCGGCTGCGGCTGACCGCGGCCGGGGTTGACGAGGTTGCGGAAGATCGTCTCGACCGTCGCCGCCACGTCGGCCGCCTTGGCGTACTGCAGGGCGATCGTGTGCGTCTTGGCGACGCCGCCCTCCGGCGGGCCGTCGTAGTCGATGGCGCGCTCGAGCAGCTTGCGGATGGTGAGCAGGTCGGTCGGCGTCGCCTTGACCACGATCAGCGAGTTGCTGGTGCGGTCGGCGACGACGCGGACGCGGCCGGGCGTCGGGGCCGCGGGGGCCGCCCCGCCGAGGCCGCCCAACTGGCCCAGCAGCGCGAGCGGGTTGAAGCCGCCGCCCCCGCCGCCGCGGTTGCCGCCGCCGCCCGGTGCCGCGTTCTGGGCCGGGCCGTTGAAGACCTCGCTGACGACCTTGGCCGCCTCGTCCGCGCCGATGTGCTTGAGGCGGATGACCTCGTAGAGTTCGTCGCCCTTGGCGGTCAGGAAGTAGCGCAGCAGTTGCGCGGCGCGGTCGAGCGCCTCGCCGTCCTCGCTGGCCAGGATCAGCTTGTCCCCCGCGACGGTGATCGTCAGCGGCTTGCCGGTCGGCTTGGGCGGCGCGGGGTCGGCCGGGGCCTGGGTCCGCACGTACTGCGGGGCCAGCAGCGACGGCAGCTCGGCCTTCTTCTCGCCGGGCGTCGGCACGACCTCGGGCTTCGACTCGGGCTTCGGCTTGGGCGCGGGGGTCGGCGGCGCGGCGGGGTTGACGACCTCGACGGGGTTCTTGGTGCCGAGCTTGCGCAGCAGTTCGGCCAGGCCGTCGGCCAGGATCGCCGGGCTGCCCTTGTCGATCGTGATGACGCGGATGCCGGCGAGGTTGGCCCCCGCCCCACCGACGCCGGGGTTCTCCCCCATCGCCTTGATGAACTCCTTGGCCGCGACGATCTGGTCGTCGGTGCCGCGCAAGAGAATCCCGGTGGCCTGGGCCTCGACGAACAGCGTCCCGGTGCCGCCGAGGGCCGCCTTGAGCGTCGCGGCCGTCTTGTCGATGTCGAGCACGTTCAGGGTCACGAGTTCGGGCCGCGTGTTCGCCTTCGGTTCGCCCTGCGACTTCAAGAGCGCGGCGACCTCGGTCTGGTCGGCCGGGTAGCCGTAGACCTGCACCTGGTTCGCGGCGGCGATCGCCGTGACCCGCACGGTCGAGTTCTCGAAGATGCCCTTCAGCGTCGCGCCGAGCGAGTCGGCGGTGCCCGACGGCACGTTGTACGTCTGCACCACCGGCACGCCGCCGCTGACGCGCTCGGTGCGGCCCTTCGGCTCCGAGTCGATGTCCTTGACGATCTTGTCGGCGGCGGCGATCTTGTCGGCCGGGCCGGTGACGATCAGCGTGTTGGTGTCGTCGAACACGGCGATCTGGACGCTGCGGAAGCGCGGGTCGGCCGGCTGCCCCCCGCCGCCGTTGCCGCGGTCCCGCCCCCCGCCGCCGCCGCGGGGGTCGTACTGTTGCGGCTGGTAGTAGCCGCCCTGCCCGCCGAAGTTGCCGGGGTTGTTGGCGTTGGGGTTGGGCGCGTCGATCTGCGTCGTCGAGTCCTTGAGCAGCTTGGCGAGTTGCGTGGCGATGCGCGAGGCGCGGTCGTACTTGCAGGTGTGCTTGAAGGTGTCGTTGTTGTCGGTGCCTTCGAGTTCCTTCAGGTTCAGAATCAGGGTGCGGATGTTGCCGACCTTGTCCTCGACGATGACGTTGTTCGTACCCAGCGCGTACACGTCGCCGAAGCTCGACAGCATCTTCTTGATCTGCGGCACCACGTCGGCCGCGGTGATCGAGCGCAGCGGGATCATCACCGAGACGAACTCCGTCTTGCCGAACTTCGGCAGGTCGGCGACGGTCACCCGGCGGATCATGTCCTTGGGCACTTTTTCGTCGGCGGGGTGGTAGCCGAAGGTCTGCTCGCGGCGGATGAGGATGTACTTCTCGCCGGCGAGGGCCTCGTTGAAGAGGTCCACGACCTCGGCGACCGTCTTGTTCTCGACCTTGAGCGTGACCGTCTGGCTGGGGCGGAAGGTGGTGACGAGCCGCTGCCCGGTGATCTTCTCAAGCCAGGCGATCGGCACGTCCCACGACGCCTTGTCGAAGGCGTTCGAGTAGCGCTTCTCCTCGGCGGGCGGCGCGGCCGGGGCCGTCGCGGCGGGCGGGGCCGTCGCGGCGGGCGGGGCCGGCGGCTGGATCGCCGCGACCGTGCCGCCCAGGCCGGCGAGCAGGACCGCCGGCAGCCAGCGGCGCAGCCGCCAGGTCAGGACGCGCGGCGTGAGAACCCGTCGGTGGCGTGGAGTCGTCATCGTGAAATCCCCCCGGAAGACCGTTCGACCGCCCGGCGAGGGTGGAGTGATCGGCCGTCCCCCCCGGAACGCCCGCGCACCGCCCGCCCGGCTCTGAGCCGCCTGTGTAGCGTTGATTATTGGCGACCGCAACACCGCGGTGGGCCTTCTCCCGGCGATTTCATCTTTGCGACGCTTACCCGAGTTGCCAGGGGCGTCGTAAAGCGCGGCGGCGAGCCAAGAGTCAGTCCAGGTCGAACACCACGACCCGCCCGCCGGCCGCGCCGACGGCGGCGGTCAGCCCGTCGGCGGCGACGGCGACCCCGGACAGCGGGCCGACGCCGAAGTCGAGCCGCCGCACCTCCGCGCACGCCGCGTCGTAAAAGACCACGTCGCCGGCGTCCGTGGCGACGAGCAAACTGCCGTCGGGCCGGAAGGCGACGGCGGTCACGCCCGGCGGGCTGCGCAACAGCCGCTCGCCGGACTCGACGGCCCAGACCGTGACGGTGCCGCCGCCGAGGGCCGCGACGCGGTCGCCGGCGGGGGAGAACTGCAAGCCGTCGATCGGTGCGTCACTCGCGGCGCGCTTCGGCTGGAGGCGGCGCGTCAGGCGGTCGCCGGTAGGGTCGATGAGATCGACCGCCTCGCCGTAAAAACCGCACGCCAGCCACGGCGACTTCGCCCCGAGCGCGAGCCGCGACACGTTGCCCGTCGCGGACTCGGCGATCTCGTCGGCGTCGGCGTCGAGGGGGTCGGCCCCGGCCAGCAGTTTCTCGACGGAGAACCGCACCACCGGCCGCCGCTCGCCGTCCCAGCAAGCGACGTACAGGTCGCCGCCGTCGGGCGAGTAGGCGAACGCCGTTGGCACCGCCCCGTCACCGAGCATCAGCCACGCCGTGTCGAGGGGCTTCGACCACAGGTCGGTGACGCGGAGGCCGGCGTGCCCGTCGCCTTCGAGCAGGTAGTCGGCGAGCAGTTCGAGGTCGTCGCTCCAGGCGGGGTCGGGCGACTCGGCCTCGCGCTCGATGGCGTAGTCGTCGTCGTCGGGGTCGGGCAGCGGCTCGTCGCGGTCGAGGTCGTAGCGCCAGGCCCGCGTCCGCTCGCCGTGGCCCAGCACCCCGCCGAGCAGCTTGCCGTCGGGCGAGAACTTCAGCCCGCGCACCACGTCGTCGTCGGCGGTGCGGTCGGGGTCGATCTGGATTCGGCGCATGGCGGCGTCCGGCCGGGGGCGGGGCGGTAAACTGTCATGATAGGCCCGCCACCTCGGGGACCGGTCATGCCCGCCGCCGCGCCGCGAATCCTGATGTGCCCGCCGGACTACTTCGGCATCGAGTACGAGATCAACCCCTGGATGAGCCGCGCGCAGGGGGCCGACCCCACCGCCGCGCGCCGGCAGTGGCAGACCCTCCGCGACACCCTCGCCGGCCTGGGCGTGGCCGTCGAGACGCTCACACCGCAACCGGGGCTGCCGGACCTCGTCTTCACGGCCAACGCCGGGCTGGTGTTCGGCAACACCTTCCTGAGCAGCCGCTTCAAGCACGCGGTACGGGCCGAGGAGTCGCCGCACTTCGAGGCCTGGTTCGCCGCCCACGGCTTCGGCGTGGTGACGCTGCCCGAGGGGATGTTCCACGAGGGGGCCGGCGACGCGCTGTTCTGCGGCGACACCCTCTTCGCCGGCTACCGCACCCGCTCCGACGCCGCGGCGCACCACTGGGTCGCCGCGAAGCTCGGCGTGCGGTGCCTGCCGCTGGAGTTGGTGAACCCGCGGTTCTACCACCTCGACACCTGCTTCTGCCCGCTGGCCCCCGGCGTGGCGCTTTACCACCCCGACGCCTTCGACGGCTACGGCCGGCGCGTCCTGGCGGCGCACGTCGGCACGCTGATCCCGGTTACCGCGGCGGAGGCGTCACGCTTCGGCTGCAACGCGGTCGTCGTGGGCCGGTCCGTCGTCCACAACGCCGACTGTCCCGAGTTGTCGGCGGCGCTGGTGGCGCACGGCTACCGCCCGGTGGCGGTGGAGTTGGGCGAGTTCCTCAAGGCCGGCGGCAGCGCGAAGTGTCTGACACTGCGCCTCGACGGCGAGGACGCCGCGGGGTGGCAGTGTTAGGGCGAGCCGGAAGCGTGAGCGCCCGGAGTTCCTCCCGCGAAGGGCTCCGG
>JANXTD010000600.1 GCA_025352585.1 Fimbriiglobus sp. | reverse complement strand
GAGTTCGTCGCCCGCTCGAAGTGGGGCAGTTCGTGGCGGCCGCGGGCGCTCGTCGCCGGCTTCGCGCTGTTGTGTGCCGCGATGAACCTGGGGGTTGTGCCGTGGTACGCCGCGGCCCGGTCGCCGGTCGGGCCGAACGGCGAGTTCGACCGCGTGGCCAGCTTCGTGAGTGACCCCGCGGTGCCGGTGGTGACCTACCCGCGCAACCTCGACTCGGTGGCGTTCACCTTCGGCCGCGCCGACTTCCAGACGGTGCGCAGCAAGGACATGAACCAGTTCGTCGTCGATTGCCACTTCCGGCCGCGGACCGTCGTGCTGTTCACGCACGCCCACTCCTACGCCGCGTTCGCCGAGGCGATGCCAAAGACCCTGCGCGTCGCCCGGCACGAGACCTTCCAGCGGCACGGCCGCGAGCGCGGGGTCGCCGACCGGCTGAGCGGGCCGTCGCCGTGGGGGTTGTGCGACGCGGTGGTGCTCGAGCCGGTGACACTTCAGTCCCGCTGACGATTGGTGGTCGCCCGGCGCGGCCGGCCGGGTAAGATGCCCGGCGGGGTCCGGGGGTCCACTCAGCGGGGCAGGTGGGGCGTGGTCGTGATCGTGGCGGCGCTGCTGGCGGTGGCCCTCGGGCTGATCCCGCTGGGCTTCTACTTCAACTGGCTCGGCTCGCTGCACCGCCGGCCGCGCCCGGTCGTGCTCGCCGGCCCCGCCGACCTGCTGCTCGTCCTGGCCGGCCTCGCCGGCTTCCTGCCGACCCTCGCCGCCCTGGCACTCCTCACGCTGCAATCGAACGCCCGGCTGGTCATCCGCGGCAACGCCGCGCTGAGCGCGGGCGTCTGGGCCGAGGAGCGCGTCGCCTGGCTGACGACGGCGGGGCTGTTCCTGGCGGCCGTCGCCGGGGTCGTCGCGCTGGCGCTGCGGTCGCGGCGCGGCACCCTGGCGGTCTACAACGTCGAGCGGCTGACCCTGGAGCGGGCGATTGCCGACGTGCTGACCGGCCTCGGCCTGGCGGCGGCGCGCTTCGGCGACGTGTGGGGCGACGGCCGCGAGGTGCTGGCCATCGAGCCGTCGCCGGGCTTCGACTACGCGACCGTGCGGCTGCTGACGCGCGACCCGCGCTTGCGCGAGGAGTTGGAGCGCAACCTGCGGCTGAAGCTCGCGCTGGTGCCGGGGTCGGCGGGCCGCGTCGCCACGACCTTGACGACGGCCGGGATGGGCTGCCTGGGCGCGGCGGCCGCGGCGGTGGCGCTGCTGGCGTACTTCCTCTACCTCACGCGCCTTTAGTCGGCTTCGCGGCGGCGTTCCCCTGCAAGTGCTCCAGATCGACGAATTCGAGCGCGGCCATGTGGGTCGCCTCGAGGACGACGGGCGCGGCGTACCCGGCCTCGAACGACTGCTTCCAGCGCGTCACGCAGACGCACCACTTGTCGCCGGGCTTGAGGCCGGCGAAGCCGTAGTGCGGGGCCGGCGTGCTGAGGTCGTTGCCAATCGACTTCTGGTGGGCCAGGAACTCGGCGGTGACCTGGGTACACACGAGGTGCAGGCCGGTGTCGTCGAGGCCGGTGTCGCAGCAGCCGTTGCGGTAGAAGCCGGTGAGGGGGGCCATCGAACAGGGCTGAATCGGGGTGCCGAGGACGTTCTTCGCGCTCATGGGGATGACTCAAGTGGGGGGCAAGGGTTCCCCCGCATTGTAGCGGCCGCCGCGGGGCGGCATCGACTACACCGGCTCGACGGCCAGCGCGATCACTTGCACCGTGGCCGGGCCGGGGTTCTCGAAGCCGATGGTTTGCACCACGCCGGGGCGGCGCGGGTTGACCGTGTACAGCCGCGGCGTCGCGCCGGCCTCGGGCTTCCACTCGTGGTCCTCGGTCTGGCCGCCGGCGTAGTTCAGGCGGACTTTCAGCGTCCCGCCGGCCGGCTCCGCGGCGACCGCGCCGAGGATGTGGACCGCCTTCGGGGCGAGGAAGCAGTTCACCGACGCCGACGCGCCGCTGGCCAGCACGAGGCCGGGGGCGTCGCCGCGGCGCGCGAAGGTCACGCCGCCGGCGGTGACCGGGCCGGCCGCGACCTTCGCCGGGCCGGCCGGCTGGTCCGGGGCGGCCGGCACGTCGAGCGGGATCAGCGACTGCGCGCCCGGCGCGGGGGCCGCCGGCTTGGCCTCGGGCTTCGCGTCGGGCTTGCCGGGGGCGATGTTCTTGGGCGCGGCGCGGCGCTCGGCGGTGATCGCCATCAGGAGCGGGGCCGTCTCGTCGTCGTCGCTCTTGACGAACTCGATCTCGCGGACCACCGCGTCGAGCCGCGGCGTGATGGTGAGGTAGCGCACGGTGCGGCGGTCGGCGAAGGCGATCGCCGGCTTCGACTCGGGCATGTCGTGGTCGCCCACGTAGTCGCAGAAGTGGACGCCGTTCTCCCAGCGGTACTCCTCGCTGCGGCCGCCCTCGTAGCGGACGACGACGGTCATCACGAGCGAGTTGAGCGGCCCCTGCGGGCACGGGAAGCCCCAGGCCGAGACGCCGCTGAGGAAGTGCAGCCGCTCCGCCGCGACGCCGACCGGCACCGTCACCTTGCGGGGCATGTCCGCGGCGAGCCCCTTCGGGCCGTAGAACTCGACGACGTTCGGCTCGTCGCCCTGCGGCTGCTGGAGGCGGAACGGCACCCCCTCGACCCGCCGGTCGGACCAGTCGGTCATCACCAGCGCGTCCTTGACCTTGGGGTCGAACTTGAGCCGGTTCGACGAGACGTTCACGACCGCCTCGAGCGACACGCGCACGAAGCGCTCGTCGCCGGGCACCGCCGCGAGCGGCTTGCGGAAGGTCGGCCGCGGCGGCGCGGGGGCCGGCTTCGGCGCGGCGGCCGGCGGCGTGACGGCCGGCTTCGGGGTGACGGCCGGCGTCGGCGGCGGCGTCAGGGCGGCCGCGACCTTCGGCTGAGGGTCGCCGCTGAAGAGCCAGGCCGCGCCGACGGCGACCGTGAACATCGCGACGCCCCCCGCCAAGCCCCAGGCCCACTTCGAGGCGCCGCGCCGCGGCTCGTCGGCCGTGGCGGCGG
>JANXTD010000577.1 GCA_025352585.1 Fimbriiglobus sp. | reverse complement strand
ACCACGAGATCGTCGTCCACGCCGCCGACGGCTCTGCGGTCGTCGCCCGGCTCGTCGGCATGTCCGAGCGGGTGCAGTCTCTGGCGTTCTCGCCCGACGGCAAGTCGCTCGCGGCGTCGGCCGGCAACCCCGGCCGCACTGGCGAAGTCCAAATCTGGGACGTGGCCAAGAAATCGCTGCGGCTCTCGACCCCGCTGACCTTCGACACCCTGTACGGCGTGAGCTGGTCGGCCGACGGCAGCCTCATTGCCGTCGGGGGGGCCGACAACACCGTGCGGGCCATCGACGCCATGACCGGCAAGCAGGTCCTGTTCATGGGCACGCACTCCGACTGGGTGCTCAACACTGTGTTTAGCCGCGACGGCAAGCACGTCGTGAGTGTGAGCCGCGACATGTCGATGAAGCTGACCGAAGTCGCCACGCAACGCTTCGTGGATAACGTCACCAGCATCACGCCGGGGGCGCTCAAGGGCGGGCTGATGGCGGTCGATCGCCGGCCGACGAAGGACGACAAGAAGCTGGCGAAGGTGTCGCCGGACGCCCCGAAGGCTCCGCCGCAAGCCTACGACGAGTTGCTGTGCGCCGGCGCGGACGGCAAGCCGCGGCTGTACAAGATGCACCGCGAGGTCGCCCGCGTCATCGGCGACGACGCCAACCGCCTCAAGGAGTTCGCCGCGATGCCGGGCCACATCTCGGCGGTGCAGTTCGACCCCGAGGGCAAGCGCTTCGCCGCCGCGAGCAGCCTCGACGGCAAGGGCGAGGTCCGCGTCTACGACATCGAGACTGCGAAGTTCGTGACCTGCGAGAAGGCCACCGGCCCCGCCTACGCCGTCGCCTGGTCCCCGGACGGCAAGACGATCTCCTCGGCCGGCTTCGACGGCACGGTCTCGTGCCACGACCCGGTGACCGGCAAGCTGATCCGCGACTTCCCGGCCGTGCCGGTGAGTCCGAAGGTCGCCTCGAAATAACTCCCCGCGTCGAACCTCACCTAACGACTTTCCCTGGGGACCGTCCCAATGCGACAGATGCTGGCAACGCTGCTGCTCTTGACCCTGACACTTTCGCTGCAAGCCGAGACGACGCCGCTCGAGAAGCTGCCGCCGGGCGTGAAGGTCGTCGGCCTCGACGTGACGCCTAAAAGTGCCACGCTGACGGGGGCCTACGCCTACGCGCAACTCGTCGTGACCGCGAAGCTCGACAGCGGCGACATCGCCGACGTGACGCGGCTCGCCACCTGGGCCGCCCCGGCGAGCGTCAAGGTGAACGCCGCGGGCCAGGTCCGCCCGCTGAGCGACGGCACCGGCGAAGTCACCGCGAGCTTCGGCGGCCAGTCGGTGCGGGTTTCCGTGATGGTCGCCGGGTTCAAGCAGGCGTCGCCAGTGAGCTTCGTCAAGGACGTGCAGCCGGTGCTCTCGAAGCTCGGCTGTAACGCCGGCACCTGCCACGGGAGTGCTCAGGGCAAGAACGGCTTCAAACTCTCGCTACGGGGTTACGACCCCATTTACGACCACCGCGCGTTGACCGACGACATCGAGGGCCGCCGCTTCAACCGCGCCGCGCCCGACCGCAGCCTGATGCTCATGAAGCCGACCGGGGCGGTGCCGCACGTCGGCGGGGTGACGATGCAGCCCGGCGACCCGTACTACGACCTGCTGGCGCAGTGGATCGGCGACGGCGTCAAGCAAGACCTGGCCGCGCCGAAAGTCGCGTCGATCGAGCTGTTCCCCAAGGACTTGACGATCCCGCTCGCCGGGATGAAGCAGCAGTTCGCCGTCGTCGCCACCTACGTCGATGGCAGCAAGCGCGACGTGTCGGCCGAGGCGTTCCTGGAGAGCAGCAACATCGAAACGCTCGGCGTCGAGAAGACCGGCCTCGTGACGGCGTTGCGCCGCGGCGAGGCGACGGTGCTGGCCCGCTACGACGGCACCTACACCGCGAGTACGGCGGTCATCATGGGCGACCGCAGCGGCTTCGCCTGGAAGCAACAGCCGGTCCACAACTACGTCGATGAACTCGTCGACGCGAAGTTGCAGAAGGTCAAGATCGTGCCGAGCGACTTGTGCGACGACGCCGACTTCCTGCGCCGCGTCTCGATCGACCTGACCGGCCTGCCGCCGACCGCCGACGACGTGCGCAAGTTCCTCGCCGACGCCCGGCCGACGCGAGTCAAGCGCGACGAGGTGATCGACAAGCTCGTCGGCAGTGAAGCCTTCATCGAGCAGTGGACCAACCGCTGGGCCGACCTGCTGCAAGTGAACCGCAAGTTCCTCGGCGACCAGGGCGCGGCCGGCTTGCGCGGCTGGATCCGGGAAGCCGTGGCCAAGAACAAGCCGTACGACCAGTTCGCCTATGAGGTGTTGACGGCGGCCGGGTCGAACGTCGAGAACCCGCCGGCCGGCTACTACAAGACCTTGCGCACCCCCGACGCCGCGATGGAGAATACGACGCAGTTGTTCATGGCGGTGCGCTTCAACTGCAACAAGTGCCACGACCACCCCTTCGAGAAGTGGACGCAGGACCAATACTTCGAGTTGGCGTCCTACTTCGCGCAAATTGGCCGGACCGAAGACCCGAAGTTCAAGGGCCAGAAGATCGGCGGCTCCGCGGTCGAGGGGTCGGTGCCGCTCGCCGAGGTCATCGCCGACGTGAAGACCGGCGAGTTGAAGCACGACCGCACCGGGACGAACGCGTCGCCGAAGTTCCCGTTCGTCCACGCCAGCACGCCGAGCAAGGAGTTGCCGCGGCGGACGCAGTTGGCGAAGTGGCTGACCTCGAAGGACAACCCGTACTTCGCCCGCAGTTACGCCAACCGCGTCTGGAGTTACCTGCTGGGCGTCGGCGTGATCGAGCCGGTGGACGACATCCGCGCCGGCAACCCGGCCACCAACCCCGAACTGTTGGACCGGCTCACCAAGGAGTTCGTCGCCAGCAACTACAACATGAACGACCTCGTTAAGACGATCTGTAAGAGTCGCACCTACCAGCTTTCGATCACGACCAACAAGTACAACCGCGACGACGACATCAATTATTCGCACGCCCTGCCGCGCCGGCTGCCGGCCGAGGTGCTCTTCGACAGCATCCACCGCGTCACCGGCAGTCAGTCGCACTTGCCGGGGCTGCCGGCCGGGGCGCGGGCGGCGCAACTCGTCGATAGCAACATCGACCTGCCCGGCGGCTTCCTCGAACTCTTCGGCAAGCCGGTGCGTGAGTCGGCCTGCGAGTGCGAGCGGTCGAACACGATGATGCTGGGGCCGGTCTTGGCGATGGTCAACGGCCCGATCGTCGCCGACGCGGTTCAAGACCCCGCCGGCAGCCTGGCGAGGTTCACAGCCGCGAACAAGGACGACGCCAAGGTCGTCGAGGAAATCTACCTGGCCGTGCTGAACCGCAAGCCGACCGCCGCCGAGGCGAAGGCCGGGGCGGTCGCCCTGGAAGCCGCGACGCCCGACTTCGACCGCCTGACCGCCGACTACCGCCGCAGGCTCAAGGCGACCGCGGACTACGAGGCAACTTTGCCGGCGAAGCAAATCGCCTGGGAAGCCGG
>JANXTD010000546.1 GCA_025352585.1 Fimbriiglobus sp. | reverse complement strand
TGCGACACCTGACCGCGCGGGAAGATGGTGCTCCGTTTCGCGGACGCGGCGTGCGGACCTCAGCGTTTTGGTGGAGGACTCCACCAGAACCCGACGTTTGCGGCCGCACTCCCGAACGCCGGGAGGTCAGTGGAACTGCTTCGGCTGACGGACTTTCCGACGAGTACCGAGGGCCGGGTTTGAACCGGCGACCTATCGCTTATGAAGCGACCGCTCTAACCACTGAGCTACCCCGGCAATACGCTCTCAAGTTACACGCCCCGCGAACCTTGGCAAGACGAGTCGGCGGCCGCACTCCCGAGACACCCCGCCGGCACCGGGGTTCGCTACGACGACAGCGACTTCTCGAAAATCACGAGGTTGTCGCCACGCTCCTGGTCCCAGCGGATGCCGATCACGTCGTAGCCCAGGTCGATCGCTAAGTGCAGCATCGGCCGGTGCTGGTTGTGACACTCCAGTCGGATCGCCTCGTAGGCGTGCTGCGTCGCCCAGCCTTGGGCCGCCTCCATCAGTTGACTGCCGACCCCTAGTCGGCGGGCGTCCGGCAGCACGCCGTAGAACCAGGCGAAGAAGACTTCGGGCTTCAACTCGAAGCCCATGAAGAAGCCGACCGGCTTCTCGTCCATCTTCGCCAGCAACGACAGCACGTTGTACCGGCCGACGAAGCGGCGGCGGAACGACTCGATCGGGCGGGCCGGGCGGTAAATCTGGTTGTACAGGTCCACGATTTGCGGCAGGTCTTCCATGCCCACCACGTCGATCACGGCGTCGGCCATCGGCGGGCAACTCCAGCGTAAGCGTCCCCAAAACTGGCCGGTCCACGGCGTCACTTCTCACGCCGCGCGTGTGCCGGCGCGCTCAGATCACTCAGTGGCTGGGGCGGTGCAGGCCGGTGACCAACTCTTCCCAGGACGGGACGTTCCAGTTGGCGATCAGCTCGCGCGTCATCTCGGTCGTCGCGCCTTCCAGGGGCCGCTCGGCCTCAACGCTGACTTCGGCCGGCGTGTCGCTGTCCGAGTCGATGTCGCTCTCGTAGTCGCCGGTTTGGGCGACCGCGGCGGTCGTTACGGGCTGCCGGGCGGGGGCCGGCTGGGCGGCGTGGCGGCCGTACTCGGGCGTCTCGTTCTCGTCGGGGCCGTCGCCGGTCGCGCCCTCGGTGCCGGTCGATTCGTCGCCCGGCTTCTTCTTGCCGCGGCGGCGGCGGCGGCGGCGCTTCTTGGTCGTGCCGTCGTCGGCAGTCGCGGTTCCGTCGCCGGCCTCCTCGTCGGAGTCGTCGTCGCCCTCCTCGCCCTCGGCCGGCTCGTCGGTCGCGGCCTCGTCGGTGGGCGCGGCGGCGTGTGCGGGGCGGGCCGGCTTCTCGGTCACGCCGAGGTCGGCGTACAGGTCGGCCCAGGGGTCGTTGTCGGTGGCGTCGGGCATGGGGTCGGCTTCGCGGCGGGTGTCCGGGGGGTCGCTCTGGGTATTACACTATCGGGCCGCGCGACTTTGGGGAATCGCATAACTCCGCGAGCTTCCGCCGGAAACTTCCACGACCCGGTCCCCCGCCTCCGCCCCGTAGCCCTCGATCAGGTCGGTGAGCGTGTCGCCGAGGCGCGGCAACTCCTCGCGGTGGACGACGTAAGTGTCCCGCCCCGCCGTCAGCGCGGCGACCAGGCCGGCCCAGGCGTGCGGCCCCGTCGGCAGCCCCGGCAGCAGCCCCTCGGTCAGCGTGGCCAGCCGGTGTTCGACCACTTCGCGGGGCGGCAAGACGTAGAAGGTGCTCATGACGCACCCATCGGCCGGACGGTTCCCGCCGAGACGCGGCGTGTACGACATCGGGCGGTTAGGTCAGTTTCACCGGCGGCGCAACCGTCACGACCGCGCCGACCCGTCGGGCGTGAGTCGCAACGTCTGCTTCGTCGCCTTCAAGACTTGGTCGGGCGTCCAGGCCATCTTGGCCGCGTCGCCGCGCTGGCGGAGGTCGAACAGGTCGTCGTAGTGGGGCGAAAGGGGGTTGCCGCTCTGGCCGCCGCACAGGTCGTGCCGGGTCTCGTCCCAGTCGTTGCAGTCGAAAACCATCCGCAGGTTGGCGAAGTTGCAGGTCGGCTCCGTTGGCGCGAGCGGCCGCACGCCGGCCTGGCTCACCGTGTTCGCGTCGCCGCCGACCGGCACCGACGGCAGGTTGAACGCCCCCTTGAGCAGCCAGTGCTTGCCGAGGACCGTGTGCGTGACGTGCAGCGGCCGCAGGTCGCCCCACTGCCACCACATCGCCGACGGCCCGTGGTTCGTCTTGAGCCGCCGCACGACCGCGGCCAACCCCTCGCGCATCGCCTCGCGCGGCGCGGTGGCCAGCAGCCGGGCGACGGTCGGGCCGGTGGTGCGCTCGGCGTACAGGTTCTGGCCGAGGGGCGCGTCGCCGTCGCCGCCGACCATCGCCGGCCACGAGTTCGGCGCGACCCGCCGGGCGTACTCGACCGTCGAATCGATCAGGAACAGCGTGAAGATCGCGGCGGCGGCGCTGTCGGCCCGCAGGTGGCCGTCCCAGCCACGCAGCAGGGCCAGCGCCTCGTTCAAGTCGCCGTCGCCGGGAGCCAGCGACAGCACGAGGTCACGCAGTTCGCCCCACGGGTTCGACCGCAGGTTCTTTTGCAGCGTCCGGCAGTCCTCGACGTTCCAGCCGACCGGCCGGGCCGCGAGTTCCTCCATCAAGACCGTCGTGCGGTAGTGCTCGACGAAGTCCGCGCCGAGCCAGACGCCTTCGGACGCCGGGGTGACGGGCGGGGCGCAGTTGGCCGTGGCCAAGTACGGCAAGTTGACGAGGTGCGGCATCGCCTCGAACGGCACCAAGTCGTCTTCCCAACTCGCGGCGTCGGGCCGCATCGGCAATAGCCCCGTCGAGCCGCGCCGCTTCGGCAACTGGCCGACGAGCTGGTAGCCGGTCGCCCCGGTGCGGTCGGCGTAGAGGACGTTCTGCGGCAGCCCCGGCCAGTGCGCGAACGGCCGGCGGAAGTCCTCGAAGTTGGTGGCGAGTTGCGCCCCCAGGAAGCCGTCCACCGGCAGCCGCATCAGCCAGACCGCCTGCATCGAAATGGCCACGCTCGCGCCGTCGAGCAGAGGCGAGATGACAGGGCCGCGCGGGGTGACGGTCACCTCCTCGACGTGGTCGGCCGCCCCCTTGACGGCGATGACCTCGCGGCGGCG
>JANXTD010000529.1 GCA_025352585.1 Fimbriiglobus sp. | reverse complement strand
AGCGACTGGAGGTCTTCGCGTCGAACATTGTCGGAGACATCCAGTCGCTCACGCCCCTGGCTCGCCGGCCCGTCGTCGCCTGCGGCGGAGCCACGCCAGCGCCACGCCGACCAGCACCAGCGCCGCCGCGACCACTCCGGCGACGGTGCGGCCCCAGCCGGCGCGGGCCTCCATCTCCGGGATGCCGCCGGTCAACTCCTCGGCTCGCACGACCAACTCCGTCACGCGCACGTCGAGGGTCGTCGGCGAGTTGCCCGCGTCGCCGGCCAGGCGCAGTGAGCGGACCGTGCCGGCCGTGAAGGGGACCGTCTTCAACTCGCGCAGCGGGTCGCCGGGGGCGTCGGCGGCCAGGAAGGTCACGGCGTCCTTGCGGCGGCGGATCGCGAAGCGGCCGCGCTTGCCGGCGGCGGGGAAGAACCAGGTGTCGTACTTCTTCTCCTCGCCGTCCGGGGTCGTGCGGGTCACCCAGAAGGCCGACCCCTCGGCCGGGTGCAGGCCGCGGTTCAGCGCCACCGCGCCGACGGTGCCCTCAGCGTCGAGGGTCACGCTGGCCGACGCGCCGTAGCCGCCGACGGGCGCGGGCAGGTTGACCGACTCGAAGCTGCCGGTGACTTCGAGGTCGCCGGCGAGGGCGAAGTACGAGTAGACGCCCGACTGCGACGCCCCCTTGCCGGTCGCGGGCAGCCGCACCCGCACGCCGCCCGGCTCCTTGCTGACGGTGCGGTTCGGCGTCGGGCCGAAGCGGGCGAAGTGCGTGTCGAGCAGCCGCGGCCGGGCCGTGAAGTCGAACACGTCCTTCAACACCGGGTCGGCCGCGCGGCCCGCCGGCGTGAGGGCCAAGAGTGCGACCAGCGTCAGGAGTCGGGTCATGGCGATTGGACCACCTCGCCGCCGTCGGGGGTCAGCAGCGCGGCGAACAGGTCGGCGTCGGTGGTGAAGCTGAGCGTGCGGACGCCGCCGTCGCCGAAGCCGAACTGCACGCCGCCGGGGTGGGCCGACCCCCAATTCTCCTTGTGCGGGATGCCCGGCCGGTCCGGCACCAGCCCCAGCCCGCCGCGGCTCGACCCCTTCGAGCCGCCCAGGAAGTACGGCTCGTCCCAGTACCAGTTGTCCGGCCGCTGCACCGTGGCGTCGAACGCCTTCTCGCCGACGAGGACCGTACTCGACAGGCCGTCGGTGAAGCGGTTCATCGCCGAGCAGGTCGGCCGGTTGTCAAAGGCCTCGAGGCTCACCACGTAGTCCATCTTGCCCCAGTCCCAGTCGCCACTGGAGTACCGGCCGGACTCGTCCTCGGCGGTCATCTTGCCGGGGCGGACGGCGCGGCGGGCGGGGCAAAGCATGACGTTCGCCTGGCTGGTCCAGGCCCGCGTGCGGTAGGCCGCCTCCTCTTCGAGGTACGGCAAGATACTGTAGGCCCAACTGCCGGTCTGCTCACGCGGGCCGAACTTCGGGTCGCCGACGCCCCACTGGAAGAGCGTGTTGAGCTGCTTGTCGAACGTCTCCGGGGTGAACGCCGGCCCCGAGTTGGCGGGGATTTTCTGCGCGCCGTCCCAGCCGCCGTTGCTGGGGAACACGTTGTAAGTCCCGTGGTACTGTTGCAGCGCTAGCCCGATCTGCTTGAGGTTATTTCCACAGCGGATGCGCGACGCGGCTGCGCGAACCTTCTGCACGGCCGGCAGCAGCAGGCCGACGAGGATCGCGATAATCGCGATCACGACGAGTAGCTCGATCAGCGTGAAGCCGTCGCGGCGGGATGGGGGGGACATCCGTCGCTCCTTGCCGGGGTGGTAGTGTGTAAGTGTAACCGACGGGGCCGGCGGCCGCACGCGAAAAGTCCCCCGGCGGTGGGACCGCGATCACTTCCCGTACAACGAGGCTAAGGAGGAGGCGAATAGCGACGAACCCGTTCTTGGAGTGGCTGGCGGAGGTGGCCGCGGACGCCGTCGTGGTCTGTCCCGGCGACCCGGACGCCGAGGCCCGCGGCAACACCTGGTCGTTCACGCTGTCGCCGGCACAGACCGCCGCGGTGTCCGTCGCGGACGTGGTGGCGTTCGCGGCGGGCGTGGCCGACGGCCGGCGGGCGTGGCTGACCGCCCACGCGGCTGGGCCGATGACCCTCTACTGGTGGCACGACGCGCAGGCCGGGCACCTCCGCTTCAGCCTGGCGTCGGCCCCCGGCGCGTTGCCGTTCGGGTGCGCCGTGGCCCCGGCGGCGAGCCTGGCGGCGGTCGTCAGCGAGTGGCTGGACTCGGCGACGCTGCACGGCACCGCCTGGGACGAATTCGGCCCGCCCGAGGGTGACGACGAACCCGCGCCGCCCCTGGCGCTGTCGGTCTGGTCGCTGCCAGTGCCGTAGTCGGCCGCACTCTTCAAGTCCTGGCGAGCCGGAAGCGTCAGCGCCCGGAGTCCTTCCCACGCGGAGAACTCCGGGCGCTCACGCTCCGGAGAGGGTGCCGATTTCGAGGATCGAGTCGGGCGTCCTTCCCACGCGGAGAACTC
>JANXTD010000508.1 GCA_025352585.1 Fimbriiglobus sp. | reverse complement strand
CATGCCGCCACCCACCCGGCGCACTTTATGGGGTCGGATCGTGGCCCGTGAAGTCATCGATTCCGCGGTCGAACGGACCCGCCGCGATGTCATAACTCCATGTGGTTGCCAACCCGAGATTTCCATTCCAGGAGTTCACTCGCAAAAAACGTCGGACTTGCCGAGATTAGCACTTGCATCACCGGGACGAGCTGATTATCGTGGATTCTGTAGCAGTTCTTGGCGTCCCTAAGCCACTCGATTGTCGTGGGGACACTGAACAGTTGGCGTGTCCAGGCGTTCTGAAATTCGTGGTCGATCCTGTCGAATGTCTCTGGCGACATTCGCACCACACGTCGGACCTCTCGGTGAAGGGGACGGGAATTCGCGATGTTCAAACTGCCCCAACCTTCGATGGCACTCAACTCGCACGACGTGCCACCGCCTGATTACAAGATGGACAATAGTTACAAGGTCAGCGCCGACACGGCCCCTGAGCACATGCTCGGCTGGACCGCGAAGGTGGCCGAGGGTCTGTCGGGTGGGTTGCGGTGCGTCGTCATTAACTCGCACGGGTCGCCCGGCAAGTTGCACATCGGCACCGGCATCACGCCCGCCTCCGTCAACGTCTTCAACCTCCTCAACGGGAAGGTCAACACGATCTTCCTCGTCGCCTGTGAGGTCGCGAGTTCCGGGGACGGCAACGGTTGTGGCCCCGGCCTATTCGACGGCAACCTTTTCTGCGGGGCGATCGCGAAGGCGTGCGGGGCGACCGTCTTCTGCTCGACGGCGCTCCAGTCCACGGGGGCGTATACCGTCATCGGACTCCCCGCCGGCCACATCGACGAGTATGAAGGTAGCGTGTACCGCTACAACCGCGACGGGTCGAATCAGCTAGTCTCTAACGATTACATCACGTCCTACGTTCGCAAGTTGCGACTCGGCCTGAAGTGACGACAACGGTGCCGTAGCGGGACGCCGTCGTGGGCATGTCCGAAAGGGGTCGGCAGCGTCACCGCCCCCTTGTGGGGTCACTTCCGGTCAGCCTCGGCGAGGGGGCATTCGAGGAGCCGCTCGAACTCTTGCATTCGCAGCACCTGACCGCCGCCCTTTCGCTTGGAGAACTGCGGCCACGTCATTTCTAGGCCTCGGCCGTTGTGCGGCCAATACCCGGTGCGTTCCCGGTTCACGCCCAGCGCGACGTGCGGCCGGCCGGCGTGCTTCTCGGCGAGCTTGACCTCGTCGGGAACCGGGGCCAAGCACGGGACGCAACCCGTGAACTCGAATGACAGCACCACCACGTTGCCGCGTCGCTTGCCCCAGCGTCCGGGTGCGGTCCTCCGGCGACGGGACCGCGCTGAGCTCCGGCTCGAGCCGCCCGAGCTTCGCGTCGAGCGCCTTCGACCGCTCGTCGAGTCGGTCGGGGGTGGGGAGGCCGAACGCAACACCCGGTTCGCTCTGAGTGCGGTAGTAAACGGCGTGCGCGCGGCGTCCGAGTGCTGTTCGGAGGCGGTCGCTTACCGAGCACCGCACTCCGGCGGGGTCCCAGAGCCGCATGTGCGGCAGCCTGTCGGAGCTGGTCGCGCCGTGCGCGGCCACGTCGGCCGTTGCCCGCGTCCGGACCCCCTCGGTGCCGTCGGTCACCCCGGAGCGGTATCAGCGTGCGGCGGTCGCCGAGGCCCTCGACGTCAGTCTTTACCGCCGCGAGTGAGCTGTCAATTCCGATGGCCTGGATGTCTGTATTGGCACAATGTCGGTAGAAGTCGGCGTTGGAGTCGTCACGCGCCAACCGCGAGGCGATTTCTAGACGCTGGAACGCTCCAGGAATCGCCTTGTGGTCTGATCGCAGGTAGTTAAAGCCATGCTGATGATTTTTGCTCTGCCCCACGGCCAAACGTAGACATGCTCAACAAAATGTACGGCCGTGGAGAACGCAACCACGGCCGTCCGGTCAGCCCGTAACACCGGGTCGATTTCGCGGAGGAACTCTCTCGATTCCCTCGGGCCTCAACGCGGTGCCGTCGGCGCGTGGTCACAGACCATGATCGCGCCCTCCGGCCGGCATCAGGCCGCGTAGCGGTTGAGCGTCGGCTGGCCGGCGAGCTGGGCGTAGACCTGGCGGACTTGCTCGTGGGCGTCGCGGATCAGGAAGCGCGACGACCGGCCGGCCGCCTTGACGCCCACGAAGTAATAGCCCGGCTCGCCGCTGTCGGTCACGCCGGCCGACGGCTCGGTCACACGCAGCTCACTGCACAGGCTCACGTCCGGCCGGTAGCCGACGGCCGACACGACCCGCTCGACCTCCCACGTCATCGGCTTGCCGGCGACCTTGGCCACGATCCGGAAGCCCTTGTCCGGCCCGAGGCTGACGCACTCGTCGATGACGCACTGCGAATGGTATTCGAGGTTGCCGTCACAGCGTGCCGCCAGGTTGTTGGCCCGCGCCGCCAGCCGGTCGCGCTCCTTCAGCGGGTCGTTGGCCAGTCGCGGCAGCGGGCTAGTTTTGGGGCCGTGCGTCAGCCAGATGACCCACGTCGCCTGGTGTTCCTCGGCGAGCGCGGCGAGGTCGCACACCACCGTCGCCGCGGAGTAGCCGGCCCCCACCACGGCGACCGTCTTACCGGCATAGTGGGCCTTCTTCGCCCCCAGCACGTCGTCAACGCCGTAAGCGAACAGCGACCGCGCGGCGATCTCGCCGGCCGCGGGGATGCCGCCGTCGCCGAGCCAGTTTGGCCGGCCGAGCAACCCCGTGCAGTCGAGAATCGCGTCGGCCGCCTCGAAGCGCTCGACGCCCTTGCCGTCGCGCACCAGCAGTTTGAACGGCGGCAGCGGCTTGCGTGGGTCGGGCCGCGGGTCGGTCTTGCGCCATCCGGCCCGCCCCACTGCCACGACCCGCGCGTCGAGGTGCAGCGACGGCCGCAACGCCGCGGTGTTGGCCAGCGGCGTCAGGTACGCCGCCCGGTACTCCGCCCCGGTGAGCAGTGCCGTGTCGGGTGGGAACTCGTGCAGCGGGGCCTCGCGCAGGATCGCCTGCCGGCCGAGCGGGCTGACGTTCATGCCGAACGGCGTGAACATCCTGACGAAGCCCCAGCGCTCGACGAACGCCCCCGACGCACCGGCCTCGTAGACGGCGACCGGCCAGCCGAGCGCACGCCCGTAAGCGGCCGCCTCCAGCCCCGCCGGCCCGGCCCCGAGAATCGCCACCCGCGGCCCTGTCGGCTTAGTCATGTCAAAAGTCCAAGAGTAGAATTTT
>JANXTD010000507.1 GCA_025352585.1 Fimbriiglobus sp. | reverse complement strand
CGGGTCACTTGCGGTCAGTGGAGCGGCGCGTTCGCCCGGCCTACACTGCGCCGATGGACTCCCTCTCCGTTCGCGAAGTGACCACCGGCAAAGGCGATCTGTGCGCGACTATTCTCGCCAACCTACCGCACTGGTTCGGGTTGCCCGAGGCGATCAGCAGCGACGTCGAGAAGCCGTTGGGCTTGGTCGACTTGGCGAGCTCGGCCTTGGCGCCGGCGACGTCGAGCTTGGCGCCGCCCGCGTCCTTGTCGAAGTAGGGGGTGCCGGGGCTGAGCAGCGAGTTCGTCGCCCGGCTGCCGCAGTTCGTCCGCGAGGGCGGCGGGCTGATCGTCGGCGCGGGCGACAACGTCTCCGCGGCCGGCTACAACGCTGCGTTCGCTAGCGCGAACCCGCTGTTGCCGTTCGCACTGACCGAGGTCGTGACGGCCCCGGCGGACAAGCCGCTCAAACCGGCCCCCGACTCGACGGCGTCGCCGTCGTTCCTGGCGCGCTTCAAGGACGAGCCGTTCAGCACGGTCACCTCGGCTGTCGAGGTCGAGAAGTGCTTCGGCGTCGATGAGTCGTCGCCCGGCGGCGGCCGCGTCTTGATGCGGCTGTCGAGCCAGCAGCCGTGGCTCACCCGGCGCAGTCTCGGCGACGGCGAGGTGCTGTTCGTCGGCACGTCGCTCGACGCGACTTGGACCAACTGGCCGGCCAAGGCGGGGTCGTACCTGTCGCTGCTGCAACTGACGATGGCGCACTTCGTCGGCAAGACGGCGAACGACTTCAACCGCGTCGCCGGCGAGAAGCTGACCTGGACCCCGCCGGACGCGACGCGGGCCTACGACTTGCTCAAGCCGGGCGGCGTTCGGCTCAAACTCGGCGTGCCCAGCGGCGTCGCCGGCGAGAAGCTGGCGTTGACGACTTCGGACACGCCGAACGCCGGGCTGTACCGCTTCGCCTTCGAGGGCGAGGAGCCGACGGGGCAGGGGGTCGTCGCGGTGTCGCCGGACCTGCGCGAGAGCGAGAACCTCGAAGTGATGTCCGACGCCGAGGCGACGGAACTGCTGGGCTTTCGGCCGGTGCTGATCCTGGCCGGGCCGGACAGCGCCGACGCGATGGCGACGGAGCGCGGCAAGCGTGAGTGGACGGTCTGGGTGCTGCTGGGGCTGTTCGCCGTCGCGGTGGGCGAGTCGCTGTGGGCGTGGTTCTGTGGGAAGGCCTGGTAACGACCGATGACCTCTGCCGAAGCGTTACCGAAGTTCGAGTTCAGCCTGGCCTTCCGGGGGTGGTTCCCCGCGTGGCTCGCCGCGCTCATGGGCGTCGCCGCCGTCGCCGCCGTGGTGATGGTGTACCTGCGCGAGTCGGGCCGCCTGCCGACCTGGCGTCGCCTGCTCCTCGCCGGCCTCCGGGCGCTGACCCTGTCGAGTATTCTCCTGCTGCTGCTGAAGCCGACGCTGTTGTGGGAGTCGCGGGAGGACCGGCCCCGCCCGGTCGCCGTGCTGGCCGACGACTCGCAGAGCATGACGACCCGCGAGGCCCGCACGACCTCCGCCGACCGCTGGCGGTTGGCCGTGGCCTTCGACCGCGTCGCGGCCGACAAGCCGATGCCGGAACTCCCGAGTACCGGCGACCTGCCGGCCGACTTGCCGGAATCGTCCACGCGGCTTGACGTGATGAAGGCGGCGCTCGCCAACCCTCGCCTGCGGCTGCTCGACCGCCTGCGGGACATCGGCCCGGTTCAGGCGTCGGCGTTCGGCTCGGCTCGCTCCGCGCGAGACGGCCGCGACTCGACTTGGGTCACCGCGATGGCCGGCAAGGAACCGCGCACGGCGTTGGCCGACAGCCTCTTCGACATCCTGCGCCGCGACGAGAACGAACTGCCCGCGGCGATCGTGGTGATGACCGACGGCCGCGACAACGCTAGCAAACAAGGGCTGGCCGAAGCGGCCCGCGAGGCGGCGCGGCTGCAAGTCCCGCTGCACGTCTACGGCGTCGGCAGTTCGGCGATCGGCCGGCTGGCCCTGCGCGACGTGGTCGTGCCCGAGACCTTCTTCGTCGATGACACCGTGAGCATCCCGGTCCGGTTGCGATCCGCCGGGCACCGCGACGCCCGCGCCGAGATCGTCGTCAAGCTCAACGGCCG
>JANXTD010000499.1 GCA_025352585.1 Fimbriiglobus sp. | reverse complement strand
CGAGCGAGGGAGCAAAGGTCGTTGACAGAGTTGGTGGGGGTAAGTCGAAGCAGTCAACACCCAGCAACGTCATCAATGACCTTTGCTCCCCTCGCTCGCGCGTCGGGCTAACAAGAGTCGCCTGCGGCGAGGCCGACGATCTGCGACTTGGGGTGGGCACGTCGTCCGCCGTGGCTCACGCGGAGGCGTCCCTTCGCTCTTCGAGCCACAGCCGATACCACGCCCAGAAGCCTAGCCGCTCGCGGTTCGAGATGGCGAGTTGGGCCGCGTGAAACTCCTCGTTGATGCGGAACCGGTCGTCGCCCGTCGCGCCCTCAAAATACGTGGGGACTTCCTGACTCGCCGGCGCGAACGCACTGACGTTGTCGATGGACCAGACCCACCCCCGCTCCAGCCCCGCGGTCACCAGGCCGAACGCCCCGCCACAACCCGTTAGGCACAAAGCGATCATACCGTGCGTCGGGAATCCGCCCAGGCGGCTCGCCTCCCGCACCGTGACGGGCCGACCGAAGGGACGCGACGGGTCGGCCAAGTCTTCCCGCGACTTTCGCCGCGCCTTGACGCCTTTGGCCATCCACTCCCTCAAGGAGTGGATGCCGAAGCCCGGCCCCGCGCCGCCGTCACCAACCAGCGTGACGAAGTCCCGATACTCAGTCGGCAAACGGACGCCCAGTTGCGCCTCCACGGCGAGTGCTTCCGCCTCGGTCAAGGGCGGGTGGAGGCGGTAGCCGTGGGACTGGGCTTCGTGGCCGTCAGCAGTCGCGCCACGCAGCCGTGCGAGGGCCTTCTGGACATCAGCCCGCGTCATTTGCATCTCACGCCCTCACCAGCACGGTCCCCTCGCCGTTGCGGAGCGTCACGCTCGTGACGACCGGCCCGAGGGTGTTGTCGGCCCGCAGGACGCGGTAGTTGCCGCCGAGGTCGTGGGTCGTGGCGGTGGCGTCGTCGGCCGTTCCGGTAGCCTTGCCGAGGGTGTAAGAGCGGGGCTTGTACAGCGCGATGCCGTTGTCGAACTCGCGGCGGTAGACCTTGTAGTCGAGCGCGGCGTTCTGCGGGTCCTTCCCCGTGGCGAGGGTCGTGAACGCCCCCTTGGCCTTGCCGAGGTCGGTGGCGACGGCGGCGATCCAGGTGTCGGCCCACGGCGCAGCGGGGGAGAAGCCGCCGTAGAACATCAGCATCGTCTTGTCCGGGTCCGACACGAGGTAGTAGTACGCCAGCGTGCCCATCTTGACGCGGTCGGTGCCAACGGGGAACGACCCCGGATGGCTGTCGAGGATCACGTACGGCGACGGGCTGTCCGACGCCAGGCGGCTCTTCACGAGGCTCGCCACGTCGTTGAAGCCCGACCAGTTGGCCTCGGTGGGCCGGATCACGAACTCCTCGAAGACGCCGGTCGAGACGGCCGCCACGGGGGTCGCGTCGTCGTTGCCGCCCGAAGTGTTCGTGAGGATCACCTTGCCGGCGAGCTTGCGCGTGATTGTCGAGACGAGCGCGGCGTAGTCGCTGCCGTAGGCGGCCGTCGGCTCGATGACCGACGCGCCGTTGAGCGGCAGCCTGCCGTTGGAGTTGTCGAGGAAGACGCCGTCGGCGAGCGGGTTCGCCGCGAGTTGCTGCCGGTGGTACGCCACGGCCCAGTTGCGCACCGCCGCACTCGACGGGTTGGTGACGAAGCGCATCTGGCCGTAGTAGGGGTAGAAGAGCCGGGATTCGTAGGCGAAGCGGGCGTCCTTGCCGGGGGCGCGGCCGGCGTACTCGGCGGCGTTCAGGTAGCCGTCGTTGTCCTTGTCGGCGACGGCATCGAAAGCCGGCACGGTCCCCGCCGGCTTGCCGTTAGCGTTGACGTAGTCGCGGCCGAGAATCGTTTTCGCCACGGGGGCGGTGTCGGCGGTCCCGGCCGTCGTGCGGACGCGGACGGCAAAGAGTTTGTCGCCGTCGCCGACGCGGCTCGTCACCCAGTCGGCCGGTGGCTCGAAGGTGAGTTTGCCGCTGCGGGTGAAGTTGGCCGTACCGTCGGCCGTGAGCGTCAGCGGCTTCCACGCGGTCGCATGCCCGGCGGCGTCGGTCGCGGTGGCGTACTCGACGACTCCCGACCAGCCGGCCGCGGCGCGGGCGAGGTCGAAGTTCAGCTCGACGAACTTCTCGGGGTAGCCGAGCGACACCGACGTGCCGACGCCGCCGAACTCGACACCGGTCGCCCGCCCGCCGTGCGCCGCGGCGGTGAAGTCGGTCGGGGCGCTGCCGTCGTTGGCCGCGCGGCTGACGTTCCAGAGCCACGTCA
>JANXTD010000490.1 GCA_025352585.1 Fimbriiglobus sp. | reverse complement strand
CAACGAGGGACTCGGCCGGGGCGAGGAGCTTGTTCTTCCAGACGCTCCAGGCGTACAGCACGCCGAGGCACAGGTTGACCGTCACCCCGGCGGCGACCACGAGCCACGCCGAACCGGGGACGCGGGAGACCATCGTCGAACTGTCCTGACGGAAGGCGGCGGGGGCGGTCACTTCAACACCTTGACGCTTTCGAAGATCGACTCGACTTGCGGCAGCAACTCGGCCTGCTTCGCCACCGGCAGCCGCGCACTCAGCACGGCGACGCCGTCGGCGGAGGTGACCAGGCGGTAGTCGAGCCGCAGCTTGTCGCCGGCGTCGGAGGTGACTTCGAGCGTGAAGCGGTCGTCGCCGGCCTTCGGCTCGGGGGCACTGACCAGCGTCCACTTCTGGCGGGCGACGAACGCCTTGGCCTCGTCGAACTGCTTGGCGATGGTCGTGTCGGTCGGGCCGACGCGGGTGAGTTGCAGCCCGGCCAAGCCCGCCGCCTCGTTGACCGTCAGCCGGTGCTCGCCGACGGTGCCCAGACGCCAGCGGCGCGGGTACGTCAGGCTCACGCCGAAAGTCGCGTCGTCGAAGAGCAGCCGGGTCGTGGCGTCGGCCGGCTTGGTGTCGATCGCCTTCAACTTATCAGGGCTCAGGTCGTCGCCGGTCGCGGGGGATCGCTTGACGACGAACGTCCCGGCGACCTCGCCGTTGACCGTCTTGCCGTCGGGGCCGAGGAGTTGATTTTTCGCCGACAAGTTGAGAGAGACCAGCATTTTGCGGTCCAAGTCAAAGTAAGCCGTGCCGCTGAAGGTCTGGATGCCGAAGCCGTCTTCGCCCTGGCCACGAACTTCGCCCTTCAGGGAGAGTTTGGCGTGGCGGCGACCGTCAAGCGTCACGAAGGCGACGAGTTCGACGAGCAGTTCGTTCTTCTCGATGGCTGAGTAATCGGTGAGTTCGGTGACGGCTTGCGACGACGCCGGCCAGCGGTTGCCGACGCCGGCCGCCTGCTTCGGTAACAACCCGGTCACGAGGGCCGGCGAAAAGAGGTCGTTGCGGACCACGTCGATCTCGGCGAGTGTCAACGGGCCGTCGGGCGAGAAGGGGACTTTCTTGCCCGCCTCGCTCCGCAAGACGACCATGCGGCGGACGGCGGCGCGAACCTCGGCCTTCTGGGGCACGTCGTTCAAGTTGCGTTGAAAGTTGACTTCCCGGTACTGCCGCACGACGACCAGGTTCCCTTCGGCGTCGCGTGGCACCAGGACTTCATCGTAAACGAGTTTCGACGTGCCAGCGACGGTCACAAGTTGGGCCTTGCCGGCACGCTCGTTGGCCCGGTCGGGGATGGCGAGTCGGCCGCTCAGGGTCGTGGTCAGTTCGACTCGGATCGGGACTTGCGACTTGAAATCTTCGTAAAGGGCGTGCTTCTCGGCCGGACCAGCCTGCGCGAAGATCGACCCTGCCGATATGGCACAAGCCCATAAGACTGGCAGGGTGGCGACGGACGGGAAGGAATGTTTCATCGGTGCCAAGGTTCCGGGGAGGGTGCCGGGTTCTGCGGCGCGGCCGGGCGATTTTAACCGACCGGCCGGACGGATTGGGCGCAAACTTGAGGAAATCCCCGGTTCCCAACGTAACCGGTCTAGGGATGAGGTAGCGAGTGCCGCAAACGGCAGGCGGGGTTGCAACGTCGTTTGGGCAAGCCTCCTGCGGAGATTGCAAGTTCGCCCCGGACGCGGGTAAAACCATCCCTCGCCACAGACCCCAGCAGTCAGACTTACCGACTGCAGTACGGAACGCCAGCCACTCCAGCAAGGTGCCCGCAATCGTGATCGACGAAAACCCCGTGCAACATAGGCTTTGCGTGAATATGGGAGGCGGCGGATTGCCCGGCGGACACTTTGGCACGGTGGTTGCTTCTGTTCACTTTGCCCGGCCCCGCGACTTACGCCGGTCGGGCCGACGAGGCAAGGTGTACCCGGCCTGGCGCTTCCCCGCAAGATCAACCCCGTTGACGGATGCGACGTACGGGGAGTTGAGGCGGCGGGGTAAGAAACCAAGTGGCGGGGGGTAAGACTCAGTAACAGTGGAACCCGCCAGCCGAACGGCTCATGAAGAAATGCTGACAGTGTTGCGACCGGCCGAAATCGGGCGCACCTTTTCCCGAATAGCTTGCGACTCCCTGGTCACCCGCGATCATTCCTCATTCCTGTGGGGGCACCATGACGACCTTTAAACAGCGTTCCTTACGCGACTTAACCGATCAGCAAGTCCGCTTCGCGCCGCCGGCCCGCCGGCTCGAGCAAGTGGTCAAGGCCCAGCAACTCCTCGCCGAAGTCGAGTCGAGCCGCGTCTACCCGTACAACTACGTCGTTTTCAAGCTGACCGACTACCGCCCGGACGACGCGACCGAACTGCTGATCCCCGGCACCGACTTGAAGCACGACCTCGGGCTGTTCGTCCACAAGGTCGAGCAGTCGCTGCCGCCGGTGCCGATCGAGTTGATCGCCGAGCCGCTGTACACGCTCGACGAGGTGAGCAAAAAGTTCCACGTCTCGACCAAGACGGTGAGCCGCTGGCGGATGCAGGGCTTACTCGCCCGGCACGTGCTGCGGGAGGGCCGCAAGACCCTCGCCTTCCCGGTCGCCGCGGTCGAGACGTTCGCCTCCGGTCATCGCGAACAGGTGGCTCGCGGGGCGCGGTTCAGCCACCTGTCGGACTCCGAGAAGGACGACATCGTGTTGAGTGCGCGGCGGCTGGCCACCGGCGGCCGCAACTTGACCGAGGTGAGCAAGAGCATCGCCGACCGCCTGGGCCGGAGTACGGAAGCGGTCCGGTACACGATCAAAAACTTCGACCGCGGGCACCCCGACAGCGCGGTGTTCCCCGGCCGCAACGGGCCGCTGGACGCGGCTTCCAAACACCAGATTTATCAGTCCTTCCAGGAGGGCATTCCGATGAAACTGATCGCCAAGAATTACGGGCGCACCGCCGCGAGCATTTACAACGTCGTGAATGAGGTCCGCGCCGAGAAGTTACTCGCGGCCCCGACCGACTACATGGATAGCCCCGAGTTCGCCGACCCCGCGATGACCAGCGTCATCCTGGGGCCGATGCCCAGCGAGGAGGACTTCTTCGGCAAGGTCCACACCATGCGGGCCCCGAAGGACGTGGACGCCCAGATGGCGTACTTGTACGAGCGGCCGCTGCTGAGCCGCGAGCAGGAGGCCCACCTGTTCCGCAAGATGAACTACCTCAAGCACCGGCTCAACCAGGTGCGTGAAGGGATTGACCCGGCCCGCGCCCGCGCCACCGACTTGCAGAAGATCGAGGAGTACCACACGGCCGTGAAGGGCGTGCGCGACCTGCTCATCGAGTGCAACCAGCGGCTCGTCCACAACCTGGCGACCAAGCACTTGCAGCCGGGGCAGAACCTCGACGAGTTGAAGTCGGACGCGA
>JANXTD010000441.1 GCA_025352585.1 Fimbriiglobus sp. | reverse complement strand
TTTTTGGCCTCGCGCATCAAGGACTGGAAGCGGCTCGAAGCCGTCCCCGTCGCCGACTGGCTGCGCAAGTGGTCCGGCCGGCGCACCTTCGAGCGCATCTGGCTGCCGCTGCTGCGCTCGAAGCTCGGCGAGGGCTACCGGCAAACGTCGGCCGCGTTCATCTGGGCGACGATCGCGCGGATGTACGCCGCGCGGCGCTCGGGGCTGAAGAAGGAGATGTTCGGCTACGTCCGCGGCGGCTACGCCCGCGTCCTCGCCCGCTTCGCCGAGGTGCTGGCCGACGCCGGCGTGACGGTCCAGACGGATTCGCCCGTCGAATCCGTCGCACAGCAGTCGGACTCCGTCCGCGTGAGATTGTCGAACGGCCATGTCGAAGAGTTCGACCGCGTGGTGGTGACCGCGCCGACGCACGTCGTCTCGAAGCTGGTGCCGCAACTGACGCGAATGGAGCACGCCCGGCTGAACGCGGTGAAGTACCAGGGGATCGTCTGCGCGTCGGCGCTGCTGAAGAAGCCCCTGGAGCGCTTCTACGTCACGAACATCACCGAGGGTTGGGTGCCGTTTACGGCGGTGATCGAGATGTCGGCCCTGGTCGATCGCGCCGAGTTCGGCGGCCACTCGCTGGTCTACCTGCCCAAGTACGTCGCGCCCGACGACGCGATCTTCGACGAGTCGGACGAGTCGATCCGGGCGCGATTCGTGGCGGCCCTGGCGAAGATGTACCCGCACTTCTCGCCGGACGACGTGATCGACTTCCGGGTGTCGAGGGTGCGCAGCGTGTTCGCGCTCTCGACGCTGAACTACTCGGCGACGGTGCCGCCGATGGCGACGAGCCTGCCGGGGGTGTTCGTCGTGAACTCGGCGCAGATCGTCAACGGCACGCTGAACGTGAACGAGACGTTGGGCCAAGCCGCCGCCGCCGCGAAACTGCTCGCCGAAGTCCGTGTCCCGGTGGGGGTGTAGCCGATGCCGAAGTTGAAGTGCAGCCTGTCGCTCGACCTCGACAACCTCTGGTCGTACCTCAAGACCCACGGCGACGCCGGGTGGGACAGCTACCCCTCGTACCTCAACGTCGTCGTGCCGCGCGTCCTCGACTTCCTCGACGCGCGGGGCGTGCGCATCACCTGGTTCATCGTCGGCCGCGACGCCGCCGACCCGGCGCACCACGCGGCGTTGCGGGAGATTCCGGCGCGCGGCCACGAGGTCGGCAACCACTCGTACAACCACGAGCCGTGGCTGCACCTGTACAGCGAAGAGGCCATCCGCGACGAACTCGCCCGCACCGAACTTGCGATCCACGCGGCGACCGACGAGCGGCCGACCGGCTTCCGCGGCCCCGGCTTCAGCTTCAGCCCGACGCTGCTCAACGTCCTCGCCGAGCGCGGCTACCGCTACGACGCCTCGACGTTCCCGACGTTCCTCGGCCCGCTGGCACGCCTGTACTACTTCGCCACGGCCAAGGGCTTGACGGCCGACGAGAAGGCGCAGCGGGCGAAGCTGTTCGGTACCGTCGGCGAGGGCTTCCGGCCGCTCAAGCCGTACACCTGGGCGACGCCCGCGGGGCCGCTCCTGGAAATCCCCGTGACGACGATGCCGCTGTTCCGCGTGCCGTTCCACCTCAGCTACCTCCTGTACCTCGACGGCTACAGCCGGGTGCTGGCGCGGGCCTACTTGAAGCTGGCGATTGTGATGTGCAAGCTGGCGCGGGTCGAGCCGTCGGTGTTGTTGCACCCGCTCGACTTCCTCGGCGGCGACGACACCGACCGGCTCAGCTTCTTCCCGGCGATGACCCGGCCGAGCGCGGTCAAGCTCGCGTTCGTGGGCGAAGTCTTCGCCACGCTGGCCCGGCACTTCGACCTCGTGCCGATGGGCGAGCACGCCGACGCGGTGCTGGCGAAGCGGCCGCCCGAACTGGTGCCGGCGTGACGGGGCGGTTCAGCCGCGTCGGGCTGCCGCTGCTCGTGGTGATCGGGATTGCGTGGGTCCACGCGAACGCGTCGCCGTGGGGCGAGCCGTGGAAGAACAACGACGAGACGCGGCACGTCATGACCGGCGTGTTCTTCCGCGACGCCCTGCTCGACTGGCGCGAGTCAACCGCTGACCCCAAGGGCTACGCGACGCGGTACTACGCGCAGTACCCCGCACTCGGCGTGCTGGTCTGGCCGCCGCTGTTCTACGCCGTCGAGGGCGGGGCGATGGCGGCCTTCGGCACCGACTACGGCGTCGCGCGGGGCGTGCTGTACGGCTTCGACCTGCTCGCGGCGTTCTACTTCGTGCGGCTGAGTCAACGCCTCGCCGGGCCGACGACCGCGGCGCTGGCGCTCGCGCTGGCCGGGCTGTCGTGGCAAGTCTTCGACCTGTCGCGCTACGTGCTACTCGAACTGCCGTGCCTCGCGCTCGTGCTGGGCAGCATCGACCACTTCGAGCGGTGCCTGGGCGAGTACCGCCGGCGCGACGCCCTGGCCGCGTGCTTGCTGGCGGCACTCGCGGCGCTGACCCGCTTCGACGCGATTGTGCTGCTGCCGTACGTCGCCGCGCGGCTCGTCACGACGCGGCAGTGGGGGTTGTTGCGCAAGCCCGGCGTCATCGTCGGCGTCGCGGGGGCGCTGCTGCTGACGGGGCCGTACTACGCCTTCACCTACCGCGAGTACGGCACGGGCCTGGCCGCGGCGGCGACGACCGGCAGCGACGCGGCGGCGGCGAAGTTCGTCAGCCTCGGCAACTTCGTCGAGTACCCGTCGTTCATGCTCGATCAGGTCGGCTGGGCGGTTCTTTTCTGGGCTTGCGTCGGCGCGGTCGTCGCCGGGCGCTCGCGGCACCCGGCGTTCGCCGTGGCGGTGACGTTGACCTCCGCCACCTACGCCACCTTCGCGCCGATGGCCGAGTGCGTGCCGCGCCACGCGATTTACTGGGTGCCGGCGCTAGTCGGAGATGAGTGCGACGCCGCCGGGGGCGAGGACGCGGACGATCTGGCGGAGAGCTTTGAGGCGTGTGGGGCGGTCGTAGATGTTGTGGATGCAGAGGTTCGAGACGATCAGGTCGAAGTGGCCGTCGGGGAACATC
>JANXTD010000404.1 GCA_025352585.1 Fimbriiglobus sp. | reverse complement strand
CCCGGAGGCCGCGTGCAGGTCGTTGACATCCACGAGCTGACGAAAACCTACGGGCGCATTACCGCCCTGTCGGACGTGTCGCTCCAAGTCGATCGCGGCGAAATCTTCGGGCTGCTCGGCCAGAACGGCGCGGGCAAATCGACCATGATCAAGGTCTTGCTCGGTATCGTCCGCAAGACCGACGGCACCGCGAACCTGCTCGGCCAGCCGGCCGGGACCACGTCCGTGCGGGCGAAGGTCGGCTACCTGCCGGAGGACCACGCCTTCCCAGGCTACCACACCGCCGCGAGCCTGTTGGACTTCTACGGCCGGCTCTACGGGCTGACCCGCGCCGACCGCCGCAAGCGAATCGCCGAGTCGCTCGACATCGTGGGCCTGAGCAAGCGCCAGGACTACAAGATTCGCACCTACTCGAAGGGCATGAAGCAGCGGCTCGGCATCGCCTCGGCCTTCTTCCACGACCCCGAAGTCATCTTCCTCGACGAGCCGACCGACGGCGTCGACCCGGTCGGCCGCAAGGAGATCCGCGAACTGCTCGAACAGCTCAAGGGCGAGGGGCGGACGATCTTCGTCAACTCGCACCTGCTCGGCGAGGTCGAGCAGATCTCCGACCGCGTGGCGATCCTGCACCAGGGCCGCATGGTCCGGCAAGGGACCGTCGCCGACCTGACGCGGCAGGAGGGCCGCTTCGTGCTGGGCCTGGCCCCCGGCGAGGCGTTCCCCACCGAGGAAGTCGCGCGGCTCGGCTACCGCACCGAGAGCGCCGGCGACCACCACGAGGTGCTGCTGGGCACCGACCTGGCCGGCATCGACAAGGTGCTGCAACTGCTCAACGCCAAGGGGTTACGCCTGCGGCACCTGCTCGAGAAGAAGCAGAGCCTCGAAGACGTGTTCGTGACAATGGTGGAGTCCGGCGAGCCGGGCACCGACGCGAAGCGGCAGCGGCCGCAGCGGGTGGAACGCAAGCTCGCCCGGAGGATCGACTCGTGACGCGACTCTTCGCTTTCCTACGCGACTCGTACCGCGAGGCCGTGAGCGGCTGGATGCTCCAGGTGATGCTGCTGTTCGCGGTCGCGCTGATCGCGTTCATCGCCAGCATCTCGTTCCGCCCGGTGACGCAGGAGGACCAACTGCTCCGGGCGACGAACATGATCAACCGGCTACTGCAGACCAGCCCGGAGTACCCGGCGATGGGGTCGCCGAACTTCACGGTGCAGAACTTCCGGGCGTCGAACCCCGCGGAGCCGTGGAAGTCCGACTACGCCTTCGACTTCGTGGTGGTCACGCCGTCGCCGGAGGACGTGCCGAAGTTCCAGGACCGCGGCCGGGCCGGGCAACTGCCGGCGAGCCGCGCCGGGGCGGAGCGGTTCTTGAGGCAGGGCTTCAACTACCTCGAAAAGCTCGAGGTCAAGAACGCCCCGCCGGGGACCGTCGCGCCCAACGAGCTGCGCTTCAACGTGACGAGCCAGGGCACCACCATTCAGGAAGTCAAGGAGTGGCCGCACGAGCCGACGGTGCTGTTCCTGCTGGACGCCCCGCTGTTCACGACCTCGCTGCGGAGCGGCGTCTACTTCCTCATGAAGTGGCTCGTCAACGGGGCGGGGGCGTGGCTGGTGCTGGCGGTGTCGGTCGTCGTCACGGCCGGGTTCGTGCCCAACATGCTCGCCAAGGGCACGATTGACCTGCTGATCTCGAAGCCGGTGAGCAAGCCGTTCGTGCTGGTCGCCAAGTACCTCGGGGGGCTGACCTTCGTCTTCCTGCTGACGAGCTTCACGGCCCTGGGCGTCTGGACGACGATCGGCCTGCGGACGGGGCTGTGGTCGCCGAACTTCCTGCTGATCGTGCCGATCCTGATGCTGTACTTCGCGGTGCTGTACGCCGCCTCGACCCTGACGGCGGTGGTCACCCGCAACAGCCTCGTGGCGATCCTGGCCACGATCCTGGCGTGGGCGACGTTCTGGGCCGTCGGCAAGGTCAACGACGGGGTGCAGAACCGCTACGACGCGGAGGCGAAGCAGGCCGTCGGCGGGCCCAAGCCGATCGAGATGCCGAAGCCCGGCGAGGACGGCGAGGTGCCGGACCCGGACGACATCCTGCGGCGGCTCGACCCCGACGCCCCGCTGTGGGGGGTGCTGCCGAAGTTCCTCTTCCCGGTGGTGCGGGTCCTCCACACCGCGACGCCGCGGACGTACCAGATCGACGCCCGCCTGGGCCGCATCATCGCCGAGGGCGTGCTGACCGAGCGCGAGTTGAAGCAGAACGGTTACGGCAAGGAGACGCGCGAGAGTTGGCCCGAGATGATCGGCGTCAGCCTGGCGTTCATCGCCCTGTGCCTGGGCCTCGCCAGCGCCCGCATGGTGACCCGCGACGGCTAAGGCCCGCGGACGGCCCGCCGCCCGCTTCGCCCCTTGTGAGGAGGACGCATGCGACGCCTGATCGCCTTCGCCGCCCTGCTGCTCGCCGCGACCGCGTCGCCGGCGCAGGGGCCGGCCGAACTCTTCCCCCCCGGCACGCTCGCCTACGCGGAGGTCCGCGGCCCCGCGCTCGCCGACGGGCTGGCCGCGCTGGTCAAGGGCACGCCGTGGGCCGACTCGCTGGCGGCGCTGCCGGACGCCCTCGACCGCGCCGACGGCCGCGCCGACGAGGCCGAGGTGCGCGAGACGGCGGCCCTGGCGATGCTCACGGCCCCGGAGGCGCTCGCCGAACTGCGGCGCACGCGCGGGGCCGCCGCCGGGCTGCTCGGCTTCTCGCCCAAGGGCCGGCCGCGCTACGCCGCCGTGCTGCTCACCGGCGACAGCGCGCTGGCGGGACTCGCGGTGCGGCAGTGGCTGACGGCCGAGCCGTCGCTGCGGCGGGTGGCGAGCCTCGGGGCGGTCGCCGTCTACCAGCGCCGCGGGCCGACGCCCCCGGACGACGCCGACGCGCCGGAGGTGCCGGCCGGCCCGCCGGAGCCGCCCAAGCCGTTCCCGCCGGGCGACGACGAGCCGACCTACGCGACCGTGCCGGGCCTGTTCGTCGTCGGCTCGGACCGCGACGCCGTGCGCGACGTGCTCGACCGCTTCAAGTCGCCGGCCAAGTCGCCGTCGCTCGCCGGGGTCGCCGGGTTCCAGGCCGCGCGGGAGGTTGCGGCCGTCGGCTTCGTCTACGCTACGCCTGCCGCCTACTTGGCCGCGAGCGACCGCGCCCGACCGCCGGGCAGCCCGGACCCGCTGGGCGTCGCGCGTTTCCTGTTCGACTTGCCGCGCTGGGCGACCGCCACGGGGCACGTCACACTGGCCGACGACCGCGTGGTGCTGACGCTGCACGCCGATTACGAGGCGTTGCCGCCGCTGGCCGCGGCACTGACCGGCCCCGCGCTGCCGGCCGAGGACCAGGCCCGCGCCCGCCGGGCGACCCTGTCCGATGTCGCGCTCACGGTGCCGCCGGGGGCCGACCGCGCCGGCCGCTGGCTGGCCCTCGCCGACGCCGTCGCCGCGGGGCGGGGGCACCTCGGGCGCAAGCCGTCGCGCCTGGCCGCCGACCTCGACCGCGCCGCCAAGACCACGGCCGTCGGCGACCTGCTCGGCACCGTCGCCGGGGTCAGCGTCGGCTTCGGCCCCGACGGCCCGGTCGCCGTCGCCCACCTCGACGGGTCGCCGACGGCCGGCCGGTGGGCGCAAGAACTG
>JANXTD010000380.1 GCA_025352585.1 Fimbriiglobus sp. | reverse complement strand
CTCGCCGGCCCCGACCAGCCGATCCGCCGCCACGCCGTGCCCGACCTCGAGCCGCTGATCCTGCGCACGCCGCCGATGCTCGGCGTCGCCCTCCACACGCCCGACGGCGCGGCGGTGCTGGGGATCGGCAGCGTGGGCGAGGGGCACGAGATCGTCCGCTTCAAACTCAGCGGCGGCGGCCGCGCGACGGTCACGCCGCCGACCCGCCTCGACCTCGTCCGGCCCGTGCCGATGCGCTTCGTCCCGGCGTGGCCCGACCTGTCGCCCGACGGCACGACCCTCGCCACCGTCGCCCGGCCGACCGAGGCCCCGCGTAGCGGGCTGGTGGTCTGCCTGTGGGACCTGGCCCGGCAGAGGCTCGCGTCCAAGTTCAGCCTGCGCCGCGGCCGCTGCGAGTCGCTGCACTTCGCCCCCGACGGCCGCCGCCTCGCCGCGGTGTGCAACCACCAGGTGCTCGTCTGGGACATCGTCACGAAGAAGCGGCTCGCGGTCCTCGACGGGCCGGCGCTGGACTGGCTGCCGCCGGGCGAGCCGGGGCCGTTCGCGCTCTGGGCGACCTTCACGCCCGACGGCCGGCAACTCCTCGCCAGCTACGACGGCCGCGTCTGCGTCTTCGACACGGCGACCTGGGCGCTGCTCAAAGTCTACGATTGGTCGGTCGGCAGCGTGCTGCGCGTCGCGGTCACGCCCGACGGGCTGTGCGCCGTCGCGGCGGGCAACCTGGGCGAAGTGGTCGTGTGGGACTTGGACGGGTGACCGACTCGCCCTACACCGGCGCTTGCGCGGCGATCTGCTGGCCGATCTCCGCGGGTGAGAGGACGTAGCGGGCCGCCCCGAGCTTCGCCGCCGCCTCGGGCATGCCGTAGACCGCGCACGTCGCCTCGCTCTGAGCGAAGGTCGCCCAGCCGGCGCGGCGCAGCTTCAAGAGCCCCTCGGCCCCGTCGCGGCCCATGCCGGTCAGCAGCACCGCCACGCCGGGGCGCGACGCGGGCGGGGCGCTGTCGAAGAAGGTGTCGATGTTGGGGCGGTACGGCGTGTCCAGCGGCCGGCAGGTGTAGTTCAGGCTGCCGTCCGGCTCGAAGACGAGGTGGTCGTCGCGGCCCGACAGCAGCACCTCGCCGGCGGCCGGGCGGTCGCCGACGCGGGCCAGCCGCAGGGGCAGGCGGCACTTCGGCCGCAGCCAGTCGCCCAGGCCGCGGGCGAACTCCTCCGCGATGTGCTGCACCACCACGACCGCCGCGCCGAACGTCGCCGGCAACTGAGTCAACAACTCGCCGACCGCCTGCGGGCCGCCGGTGGACGCGCCGACGAGGACCAGCGGGGCGCGCGCCCAGGGGGCCAGCAGTTCGCCCGGCATCGGCGTGTCGGCGGACTGCCGCAACTTCCGGGCGACCTTGGCGATCATGGCCAGGAGGTCGCGCGAGCCGTGGGGGCCGGTCGTCGGCAGGGCGACGGCATCGACCGCGCCCGCCCCGAGCGCCTGCGTCACGAGACCGTAGTTGCCGCTGACCGTCGCCGTCACGACCAGGATGGGGCAGGGGCTCGCGGCCATGACGCGGGCCGTGGCCGCCGCGCCGTCGAGCGTCGGCATCACGAGGTCCATCAGCAGCAGGTCGGGCCGGTCGGCGGCGGCCTTGCGGACCGCCTCCTCGCCGTCGCGGGCCACCCAGGCCACGGCGTGCCCCGCGCCCACGACCACGCGGCGGAGCACCTCGACGGCGAGCGGCAAGTCGTTGGCGATGGCGATGCGCATCATTTGCGCCGTTTGGTCATGGTGATCTCGGTCCCCTTCGCGTTGTGGCGGACCTCGTCGAAGAAGGTCCGGATCAGCAGCAGGCCGCGGCCGCACGAGCGGTCGATGTTCGCGGGGTCGCAGGGGTCCGGCAGCGAGCCGGGGTCGTAGCCGCCGCCCTCGTCGAGCACGCGCACCTCCAGCGACGGCTCGCGCGTGGCCCGCACGGTGACGTGGACGCGCCGCCGGCTGTACGGCTCCATCTTCGACCGCGCCGCGATCAGCGCATGGTAGGCGTCCCAGTCGCCGTCCTTCAAGTCGCTGGCGATCTCGAGGTTGCCGTGGACCATCGCGTTGACCGCCGCCTCGTGGACGGCGACGCCGATGCGCAGGTGCTCGGACGCGTCGAAGAGTTGCATCTTTTGCAGGATCGCCTCGACCTGCCCGACGACCTGCGAGATGAGGTCGGGGTTGTTTTCGAGGCTGAACTGGTACTCGGCGACCGTCATCCGCGTGAGGAATTGGGTGAGCTTCTGCTGCGACGACGTGACGCTGAGGACTTCGTCGAGGATGGCGACCACGTCGCGGGCCAGGTTGCGCTTGGGGATGTAGCCGCTCGCGCCGCTGCGGAGCGACTGCACGGCGAGCTCCTCGCTGCCGCGCTCGGTGTTCATGATCACGGGGATGGCCGGGAATTCGGCGCGGAGGGCCTGGACGAGTTCGAGGCCGTTCATCTCGGGCATGTGCATGTCGGTCAAGACGAGGTCGGGCCGGCGCAGGCGGATACTCTCGAGCGCGGCCAGCCCGTGCGGCACGACCTCGACCTCGTAGTCGGCGGCGCGCAGGATGAACTCGACGTGCTTGGCCTGGATCGGGTTGTCTTCGACCACGAGAACGAGCGCCATACGCCTTGCCCTGCCTTACCCATGCGTACCGTAGCATACCGTACAATCCGCCGACATGCGAAGCCTAAGCGCAACCCCGGCCGGCGTCAGCGCTCCGGCGGGCCGATCAGGTCCTCGATCGCCTCCAGAAAGCGGCCGTCGTGGAAGCTCGACTTCGTCAGGTAGGCGTTGGCCCCCACCGCGAGGCCCCGCTTGCGGTCCTCGTCCCGGTCTTTATAAGAGACGATGACCACCGGCAGCGACTGGACCGCCGGGTCGGCCCGCACCGCCCGCACGAACTCCAGCCCCGTCATGCGCGGCATGTCGATGTCGCTGACCACGAGGTCGTAGCCGCCCTGCCGCACGGCGTTCAGCCCATCGACGCCGTCCACCGCCAAGTCCACGTCGTAGCCGCGGCCCACCAGCAACTGCCGCTCGGCCTCGCGGACGATCGCCGAGTCGTCCACGACCAGCACGCGCTTCCGCTTCACGGCCACGCGCTGCGGCCGCGGCCGGCGCAACTTGCCCTCCTGCACGAGCATCCCGGCGGAGCGGATCACGTCATCGACATCGACGATCAGCACCGGCGAGCCGTCGTCGAGCACCGCGGCGGCGGCGACGTTCGGCACCTTGCCCAGCCGCGCGTCGAGCGGCCGCACCACCAGGTCTTGCTCGCCCAGGAAGCCGTTGACGATGAGGCCGTACTGGTGCGTGCGGTCGCCGATGAGCACGACCCACAGCGAGTCGGGGGCGTCGGGCGGGCCGCCGCACTCGAAGACCTGGCGGCCGGAGACCAGCCCGACGTGCCGGCCGTCGCAGGCGAAGTGCGGCTTGCCCTCCAGCGTTTCGATCGCGGCCACGTCGAGCTTGATCAGCCGGTCGGTGCGGTTCAGCGGCCAGGCGAACGGCTCGTCGCCGATGGTCACCAGCACACCCGCATGACTGAGAGCGTGATCGGCAGTTGTAGCTCGAAGGTGACGCCGGCCCCGAGCCGCGTGTGGACGCGGATCAGCCCGCCGACCGCTTGGGCCATCGCCTGCACCGCGTCCAGCCCGACGCCGCGGCCCGAGATGTCGGTGACCGTCTCGGCCGTCGAGAAGCCGGGCAGGAACACGAAGTCGAGCAGTTCGCCGTCGCTCAGGCGGCCGGCGAGGTCGGCGCTGGTCAGCTTACGCTCGACGACCTTGCGGCGCAGCCGGTCGAGGTCGATGCCGCGGCCGTCGTCGGTGACGCGGACGTTGAGCATCCCCGCCTGGTGCCGCGCCTCGACGCGCAGCGTCCCCGCCTCGGGCTTGCCCGCCTTGCGGCGCTCGTCGGGGCTTTCGAGGCCGTGGTCCAGCGCGTTGCGCAGCATGTGCCCCAGCGGCGCTTCGAGCTTGTCGAGGATGTCGCGGTCGACGTCGGTGTCGTGCCCGGAGACTTCAAAGTGGACTTTCTTGCCGAGTTGCCGGGCCACGTCGCGGACCATGCGGGCCAGGCCGTGCGTGCCGTCGCCGAAGGGGCGCATCCGGCTGGCGATCACCTCGCGGTACAGCCGGCTATTGAGGTCGTCGGAGCGGCCGGCGTGGCGCTCGAACTCGTCGATGCGCTCGCCGAGGAGCCGCCGGCAGTCGCCGAGCCGCCGCCGGGCGTCGTCGCTCGCGCCGGCGACGCGGTCGTTGGGCGTCGCGTCGCGGCCGGCCGGGGCGAGTTCGCGGTGCAGGTCGTCGAGCGCGTCGGCCAGGTGGTCCTGGAACTTCTTGAGGCGTTGCAGCGACCGCGCGAACGGCTGCAACCATCGGGCCTCGACCAGCGACTCGCCGGCCAGGCTCAGCAGCCGCGTCAGGCTCAGCGCGCTGATCCGCACCACGCGGTCCAGCACCTCCGGCTCGGCGGGGGCCGTCGGCGCGGCTTCGGGGGCTACGGCCACGGCGACGGCCACCGGGGCGATCGGCAAAACCGGGGACGGCGGCAGCGGGACGAGGGCCGGCGCGGGAGTGCCTGTCAGGCGAGCCTCCAGCGCGGCGACGGCGGCGCTAACCGCCGGCTTGTTGGCGGTGCCCCAGGCGGCCAGGTCGGCGGCGGCCAGTTGCGTGAGCAGGTCCACCGCGTGCAGCAGCAAGTCGATGTCGGCCGGCACCACGACGACTTGGCCCCGCTGCGCCGCGACGAGCAGTTCTTCGAGCGCGTGCGATAGATCGACCGCCGGATCGACGCCGACGATGCGGGCCGCGCCCTTGATGCTGTGGGCGGCGCGCATGAGCGGCTCGATGCGGCGCGGGTCGGTCGCGTCTTGCTCGAGGTCGATGAGGCCCTCGCCCAAGACGCCGCACAGCGTCTTGACCTCCTCGCGGAACATCTCCAACAGCGACGTGCCCTGGGATTGCGGGGCGGCGGCCGGCGGGGGCGGCGGCGGCTCGGCGGGCGCGGCACCGAGTCGCGCCGCCAGGGCCTCGGCCTCGGCCGGCGTCACCGCGCCGTCGCCCGACTCGGCCAGCGCCCGGATCGCGCGGGTGACTTCGGACAGGGCGGCGAGCGCGGCGGGGTCAAGCGTGCGGGTGCCGCGGCGGGCGGCGGCGAACAGCTCCTCGGCGGCGCGGGCCAGCGTCGCGGCGGCCCCCACGCCGACGATCCGCGCCGCCCCCAGGATTTGCGCCGCGGCGCTCTCCAGCGGCTCGCACGACGCCGCGCGCGTCGGGTCGGCGGCCAGCGTCGCCAGCGCGGCGTCGATCGCGGCGGTGTGGGTCAGCGCCTCGGAGCGGAACAGCTCGAACATCGGGTCGGGGTCGGTCACCGGAACGTCCTCCGGAGCGCGGCGAACAGGCGGTCGGCGTCGAGGTAGCCGACCGAGTGGCGGCCCCAGGCGAACACACTCCGCGTGAAGACCCGGTTGCCGACGGCTACCGTCGCCGGCAGACCGGTCAGCGCCTCGGCGGGGGCGTAGTACAGGTCCTCGACGGCGTCCACGAGCAGCACCCAGCGCGCCCCGGCCTGCTCGATGACTAGCAGCCGCGCGTTCACGTCGCCTGCCGCGTCGGCGGGGGCGTCGGAGGTGCCCAGCAGGTGCGGCAGCGACACGGCCAGTTGCAGCTCGCCGCGGATGTTGACCAGCCCGGCCAGCACGCGGTCCGACTGGTGCGGCACCCGGCGGACCGGCCTGTGCGGCGCGACCTCGACTGCCACGCGCACGTCGAGGGCGTACCACTCCTCGCCGACGCGGAACAGCACGACCGGGTGCGTCTCGCCGGCGCGCGGCGGCTCCGGCGCGGCCAGCCGGTCGGCCCACTCGGCGGCGTAGCCCTCCGGCGGCGAGCGGTTGAACAGCGCCCGGCCGGCGTCGGCGTAGACGGGGCAGTTGCGGCAGTGGACGGCCTCGGCCAGGCGCGGGCAGGTGCGGTCGCCGCGCACGCCGATGGCGTTCCAGCAGTCGTCGATGAGCGGCAGGGTCAGGGTCACCGGCAGCCCCCGTTTCGCTCGGCGGCGTCGAGGGCGTGGGCCTTGTCGGCGCGGCGGCGGAAGTTGGCCGCCCCCGCCGCGTCGCCGCGACCCTGCGCGAGTGCCAGCAGTTGCACCAGCGCGTCGTAGTGGCCGGGGTCAAGGTAAAGCGCCTGCGTGAAGGCCCGCTCCGCGTCGGCGCTGCGGCCGAGCATCGAGTGCGCGACGCCGAGCAGCGTGTAGCCGTGTGGCGTCGGGGCGTCGCCGAGGTGCGCCGTCAACGCCTCCACCGCGTCCGCCGCCCGCCCCGCGTCGAGCCGGGTGCGCACCAGCGACAGGGCGTCCCCCGGCGGAGTCGACGCGGCTGGCGTGACGGGCGCGGCCGGTTGCGGCGCGGCTACCCGCGGCGGCGGCGTGGCGGCCGGCGGCGACTCCGGGGGGGCGGCCAGCGCCGGGGGGGCGTCGGCGGCGCGGAACATGAACGCTTGCGGCGGGCCGTCGATCTTGAAGCGGGCGTCGATCATCCCCAGCGGCTCCGCGTGGCCCGAGAAGAGCCGGCCGCCGGGCGCGAGCAGGTGGTGGAACCGCGCCGCCGCCGCCCGCCGCGCCTCGTCGGTCAGGTAGATGAACAGGTTGCGGCAGAAGATCGCGTCGAACGGCTGCTCCCCGGCCAGGAAGCCGGGGGCCGCGAGGTTGCCGACGCGGACGCGCACCGCCGACGCCACCGCCGCCGGCACGGCGTAGCGTCCGCCGGGCAGCGGCGTGAAGGCGTCGCGGCCCGGCACCGGCCCGGCCTCGCGGAACGCCGTCGTCGGGTAGGTCGCCGCGCGGGTCGCCGCCACCGCCTTGAGGCTCACGTCCACCGCCTCGACGCGGAACAGGCCGTCCAGCCCCGCGCGGTGCAGCGTCAGCGCGACCGAGTACGGCTCCTCGCCGGTCGAGCACGGCACGCACAGCACCCGGAACGGCGTGGTCGGCGTCAGCGCGGCGCGGCGCGAGTGCGCGAGGCACGCGAGTTGCGTGAACGACTCCGGGTAGCGGAAGAACCACGTCTCGGGGACGACGACCGCTTCGGTGAGCTGGCCGCGCTCCGCCGGGTCCACGCGCAGCCGCAGCAGGTAGCCGGCCTCCGTGTCGCAGCCGGTCGCCGCCATGCGCGCCGTGACGGCGGCCGCGATGACGCGCGGGCCGACGCTGCCGACCGCCAGGCCGAGGGACTCGCGCAACAGGGTGTCGATGCCGGTCACGCGGTCGCCCCGATCTGGGCGGGCGTCAGCGAGGCGAAGAGGGCGGGCGGGTCGAGCAGCCGCACCAGGCCGTCGGCCACGGCCACGAGCGTGCCGAGGTTGTGGCCGTCCACGCGGGCGAAGGCGGCCCCCGTGGCCCCGAGCGGCTTCAGGTCACTGACGCTGTCGGCGAGCAGGCCGAGCCGGCGTGACGGGTCGCCGGCCGCCTCGACGACGACGATGCGGCCGCTCAGACGCGGCTCGCCCGGCACGCCCAGCGCCAGCACCGGCACGATCGCGCCGCGGTAGCGCAGCAGCCCGGCGAGCGCGGGGTCCGCGCCGGCCGCCGGGCGGTACAGCGGCACCGCCGGCACGACCTCGGCCACCGCCGACGCCGGCAGGGCGAAGCGCTCCGCGCCGCTCTGGAGGAACAGCATCAGCACGGCTCACCCCGCGATCTTGAAGTGGGCGACCTGACGCTTCAGCGAGTCCGCGGAGTCGCGCAGCGTCTCCGTGACCGCGTGGAACTCCTTCAACGAGTGCGAAGTCTGCTGCACCCCGCCGACGAGCGAGAGCATCGCGTCGTTGATCTGCCGCGCCCCGCCGGACTGCTGACCCATCGAGTCGTTGACGACCTGGAAGCGCTCGTTGAGGCCGTGGACCTGCTCGATGATCTGGCCCATCGCCCCGTTGATCTCGGACACCTTCGCCACCCCGACGCGGACCTCCTCGGAGAACTTGTCCATCTCCATGACCCCCGCCGACACCGCACCCTGCATCTGCCGCACCATGTTCTCGATGTCGAGCGTCGCCACGGCAGTCTGGTCGGCCAGCCGCCGAATCTCGCGGGCGACCACCAGGAAGCCGCGGCCGTACTCGCCCGCCTTCTCGGCCTCGATCGCCGCGTTGATGCTGAGCAAATTCGTCTGGTCGGCGACCTTGGTGATGGTCGTGACGACGGCGTTGATGTCGCTAGCCTTTTGCCGCACGGCGTTGAGCTTCGTCGAGATCGAGTTGGTGCTGACGGCCAGGCGCGCCATCGTGTCGCCCATCGTGGCAAGGCCGGCGCGGCCGGACGTGGCGAGCTTGCCGGTGGCGCGGCCGCCCTCGTTGACCTGGTTCATCGTCTGCGACAGCTCCGCCGACGTGGCGCTGATCTGCCGCACCGCCGCGGCGATTTGCGTCGTGGACGCGCCGAGGGTCTGCATCGTCGATTCCTGCTCGCGGGCGGTCGCGGCGATCTCGGTGGTGCCGGCGTAG
>JANXTD010000791.1 GCA_025352585.1 Fimbriiglobus sp. | reverse complement strand
ATCAGCGGCTGCTACGACATGTGGTCGCGCCACGCCAGGCGGCCCCAGCCGGAGACGCTGTTCGAGGCGACCGGCGGCCGCAGCATCGGCCTGCACTACGGCGAGCCGGTGCATTCGGGCGTCTACAAGGCGATGGACCGCGACGCGATGCTCGCCGACTTGCGGGCGCGCATCGCCGTCAGCGTGACCGAGGCCGAGAAACTGCGTCGGCGGCCGTGAGGTTCATAGACTGAGCCTTTCCGCTCCACGGGTTCCGGCGATGCCAGCGCTTGCGACCGCACACTCCGTCGGCTTCCTCGGGGCCGGCCAGATGGCCACGGCGCTCGCGAAGGCGTGGACGGCCGCGGGGCTGCTCGACCTCAAGCACAGCCTCGCGGGCGAGCCGAACCCCGCCGCCCGCCAGGCGTTCACGGCCGCGACCGGCCTGCGCGCCGTGCCGACCAACGCCGAAGTCGTGCAGGGCAGCCAAATCGTCGTCGTGGCCGTCAAGCCGCAAGTCCTCGCGGCGGCCCTGAGCGAAGTCCGTGGCTACCTGACGGCGAACCACCTCGTCGTTTCGATCGCCGCCGGCGTGACGCTCGCGCAACTCGCCGGGCACCTCGGCAGCGAGACGCGGGTGGTGCGCGTGATGCCGAACACGCCGTGCCTCGTCGGGGCGAGCGCGACCGGCTACGCTGTCGGCCCGGCGGTGTTGCCCGGCGACGGCGAAGTCGTCGCCAAGCTCTTCGGCAGCGTCGGCGTCGCCCTGGCGGTGCCGGAAAGCCAGCTCGACGCCGTGACCGGCCTGAGCGGCAGCGGCCCGGCCTACGTCTACATGATGATCGAGGCCCTCGCCGACGGCGGCGTCCGCGCCGGCCTGCCGCGGGACACTGCCCTGAAACTCGCAGCGCAAACCGTGTACGGCAGCGCGAAGATGGTCCTCGAAACCGGGGCGCACCCGGCCGCGCTCAAGGACGCCGTCGCCAGCCCCGGCGGCACGACCATCGCCGGCATCCACGCGCTGGAGCGCGGCGCGTTCCGGGCGAGCGTCATGAACGCGGTCGAGGCGGCGACCAACCGCGCCTCCGAGCTTGGCAAGAAGAGTTAGGAGTGATCTGTTGAACCCGCCGGAACTCGTCTTGATCTTCGACTTCGGGTCGCAGTTCGGGCAGCTCATCGCCCGCCGCGTGCGCGACCTCAACGTCTTCTGCATGGTCGTGCGGCACGACATCACCGCCGCGCGCGTGCGCGAACTCAACCCGCGCGGCATCATCTTCGGCGGCGGCCCGGCGAGCGTTTACGAGCCGAACGCCCCGCAGTGCGACCCCGCCGTGTTCGACCTGAACATCCCCGTGCTCGGCATCTGCTACGGCATGCAACTCGCCTGCCAGGCCCTCGGCGGCACGGTCAGTCCGGCGGCGTCGCGCGAGTACGGCCGGGCGACGCTCAACGTCACCGACGCGAATGCCCTGTTCCGCGGCTACCCGGCCGAGTCGGTCGTCTAGATGAGCCACGGCGACCAAGTGTCCACCGTCGCCGGCGACTTCGTCTCGCTGGCGGCGACCGACACTTGCCCCGTGGCGGCGGTCAAGCACGTCACGCGGCCGGTCTACGGCTTGCAGTTCCACCCCGAAGTGAGCCACACGCCGCACGGCAGCCTGATCCTCGCCAACTTCCTGCGCGACGTGTGCGGCTGCGCCGGCGACTGGAAGATGACGACCTTCATCGACACGACCGTGGCCGCGATCCGGCAGCGCGTCGGCGACCAGCGGGTCATTTGCGGCCTCTCCGGGGGCGTCGATTCGGCCGTGTGCGCGGCGCTGCTCGTCAAGGCGATCGGCAAGCAACTCGCCTGCATCTACGTCGATAACGGCCTGATGCGCGAGGGCGAGACCGAACTAGTCCGGCACGCCTTCCGCGACTGGTTCAAGGCCGACCTGCACGTCGTCGATGCCGGGCCGCTGTTCCTCGCCGCCCTCGCCGGCGTGACGGAGCCGCAGGAGAAGCGGAAAATCATCGGCAAGCTCTTTATTGACGTGTTCAAGGCCGAGGCGCTGAACATCCCCGGCGCGTCGTTCCTGGCCAGGGCACGCTCTACCCCGACGTGATCGAGAGTGGCGGCACGGCCGACGGTCCGGCGGCGACGATCAAGCTGCACCACAACGTCGGCGGGCTGCCCAAGGAACTCGGGTTCGAGTTGGTGGAACCGTTGCGCGACCTCTTCAAAGACGAAGTCCGCCGGCTGGGCCTCGAATTGGGCCTGCCCGAAGAGGTCGTCTGGCGGCATCCGTTCCCCGGCCCCGGCCTGGCCGTGCGCTGCCTCGGCGCGGTGACGCCGGAGAAGCTCGAAGTCATCCGCAAGTGCGACACGATCTTCCTCGACGAACTTCGCAAGTCGGGGTGGTACCGCAAGACCTCGCAGGCGTTCGCGGTGCTGCTGCCGGTGCAGTCGGTCGGCGTCATGGGCGACGGCCGCACTTACGAGAACACCGTCGCACTTCGTTGCGTGCAGACCGACGACTTCATGACGGCCGACTGGTCCCACCTGCCGCTCGAGTTACTGGCGAGGGTTTCGACGAACATCATCAAC
>JANXTD010000363.1 GCA_025352585.1 Fimbriiglobus sp. | reverse complement strand
AGGTGTACATCTCGATGAACTGTAAGAAGTCGCCAGGGAACTCCGAGCGGATCAGGCCGTCGAGCGCTAAGCCCATGCGCTTGACGTTGACGTACATCGACTCGTAGCGCATCGACCCGGACATATCCATGATGACCGACGTGGCGGCCTTGGGCGTGTTGCGGGTTTGGTGGATGATGATGTCTTCGGCCTTGAGCCGGATCGGCAGGCCGGTGCCGCCGCGAATCATGGCGTTCGTGAAGCTGCCGGGGATGTCCATGTGCGTCACGGAGTCGCCGAATTCGTACTCCTTGGTCCGCGGGGATTCCGTGGCACCGTCGCCGGGGACCGCCTCGGCGTGCCGGCCGGTGCGGCTGGCCTTCAAGTCGCTGAAGATTTGCGTCAACACCTTCGACTGAAACAAACGCATCGCCTTGGGCGTAATCTGGAACCCCTTGCGGGCGTCGCCGTCGAGACCCTGTTGGCGGGCCTGCTCCTTGATGTACTCCTCGACTTGCTTCTGGAAGTCGCGCAGTTGCTCGATGTCCGACTCGCTGGCGAACTTCGAGAGTTCTTGCAGATCGATGATACCGATCTTGGCGTTCTTCTTGGCCTCCTTCAACTGCTTGATGAGATTGTCGAGCGTCTCTAACTCCTCCTTGATTTCGAGCGCCTTGGGCACGTCCATACTTTGCCGGCCGGTAAAGTCGTACTTCCCCGCGAGTTCGTCCACTTGGTACTTCTCGCCGAGGACATCGACGAGCTTGACGATCTCCTTGGCGAACGGCGTGTTGTCGCCGCCGGCCTGGTAGTACAGGTTCTCGAGGTCGTAAAGTTGCTCGCCCTTGGCCGCCTTGTCGAACGCCTTCTTCAACTTCGCCGGCGGGTTGGCCTTGGCCGCCTTGTCCTCGAACGCCTTCTTGGCGTCCTTGACGACCTGCTTGGTCTCGTAGGCCTCGAGAATCTTGCGCTTACGCTCTTCGAGCATCGCCATCATGGCGGCGAGGCTCGGCCCGAGGTTCATGATCTGGCTGGGGTCGATCTCGACAGCGTTCGCGAGCTCCTCGTCGGTGAGGCCGTCGAGGCTGCCGTACTCGAGCATGTGCTCGAAGGCGGGCGTGACGAGGTCGGGCGGCGGCGTGGTGGGGCTGGGGAAGTGCAGCGGGTCGTACTTCTGGTACGTGTGGATGATGCCGCCGAGGCGGTTCGGGTTGTCGGTCACGGTGCGGTCCTCGCGGGGCGGTCGTCCAGTCGAGTCATCTGTAGTCAACCGGGCGGGCTGTCGGCCCGGCAACCATGTTACGCACGGCGGCCGTCAGCCCGGCGGCACACCCGTATCCTGGGTCTCCAGGTCCAGCCGAAGGCGCTGACAAATGGCCCGGATGAGACAGTCCACGGCACCGCGTGGCCGCGGCTCGAAGGGAACCCGCCTTGCGAGTCGTGAGGCGGTGTCCCAGTCCTCGCGGCGCACGTCCCCGCCGTCGAACAAGGGGAACAGGTCGAGGAAGTAGTCGGTGAGTTGAACCGCGGCGCGATCCAGCCCGCCGCCAGTCAGTTCCAGCCGGATCGGAGTTAATACGCCGTCGCCGGGGTAAATCTTGAGCCACGCCGCCGCGACCAGTTTCGCGGTCGGCCTTGTGCGGACTTTCAGCGTGGTCGGCGACGGGTAGCGACCGTGCCAGAGGGCGAGCAGGATGTTCGAGTCAATCACTCGTAGACGCACGCCAACTCCCCCGCCTTGGATAACGCATCGACATCGCCGCCTAAAGCGGAGCGGATGCCTTGGGCTACGGTCACGCCGTCGATTCGGCGCTGCGCGGAGACCGCGACCCGCACCGAACCGGACGCGGTGGGAATGGTGCAGGTCCACGGGCCCAAGTCGCCATCGACGCCGGCCCGCAGGACTTCGGCGACTTCGGCCAGGACTTCGCGAATCTCGGGCAGTTTCGCGGCGTACCAGGCCCGCGTCGCCCGCTGGGTCCGAGGCTCGTCGGGCAACTCCCAGGTGAGATCGACGTACCAGCGTAACGCCGGGTCGAAGTCGTCGGGGTCGGCCGGGCCGACGAAGTACTCGACCCCGGCGCTGCCGTTGATCGACACCCCGGTGCGCCGGCCGCCGTCGGCCCGGACCTGGTGGTAAAACGTGACGCCCATCGCTGACCTCCTGCGACACTTGGTAGTCGAACCGTTCCGCGTCAAGCCCCGTCGCCCGCAGGGGCTTGCAGGCCGACGCCCCACTCGATCAGCGCCAGCAGGCCGTCGTTCAATAGCGTCATCTCCTTGCCGCTCAGGGGGTGGTGGCCCAACAGTAGCGACTGCAGGTACAGCATCTGGATCGAGCGCATCAGGACGGCGCGGTCGCGCACCGTCGAGAGCCGCCGCACGAGCGGGTTGTCAAAGTTGAAGCAAATGTCGGCGTAACTCGCCTGGCCCTTGTTCTTCTTGGCGACGTTGTCCAGCACGCCCGACCACAGCGGCGACGAGACCTCCTTCGACTGCTCCAGGGAGCGGTAGAAGCGGCCCTCGTTGCTAGTGGTGTACAGCGCCGGCAGCTCCCGCGGCTTGTAACGCTTCACGTCCGGCCGGCAGCGGAACGGCGTTAGGACGCTTTCCGCCGCGACCAGGAAAGCAGCGATCTGCGTCTGCTCGGCCGGCGTCAGCTCGTCGAACTGCTGCGTCAGGTCGGCCGGGTCGATCGACTCGACGCTGGCCCCGACCAACTCCTCGGCGCGGTTGAGCAACTCGGCGTCGTAGGTGTAGCCGGCGTTGATGATCGTGAAGCCCTGGGCCTGCGCCACGCGGGCGACCTGGCGGAACTGGTCGACGCTCGCGGCGTAGCGGACCACGTCGTTCTGCTTGCGGTAGTCGCCGAAGGTCATCTGGCCGACGCTCGTCTCGAACGGCAGCCAGTCGATGACGAGCTTGTAGAACTCGTCGTCCTGCACCGCGAGTGCCTTGATGGCCAGGCCGTGCAGGGTGATGATCTTGTCGAGCTTGCGCGGGTCGGTCTCGGCGAGGCCGGCGAGGTACTGCCGCAGGCACTCGCCCAGCGCGTCGCGGGCCTGTTGCAGCTTGTCGTCCTCGTAGAACGACTCGCGCGCCGCGGTCGGCCGCAGGTCGTTGGCGTTGACGACGGCCTTGACAAAGAAGGCCCACTCGGGCAGCAGGTTATCGACCGACTCCGAGAGCAGCATGTTCTTCAGGTACACCCGGTGCGACCGCTTCGAGGTCAGCGTCGCCGCGTAGGGCAAGACGTAGGCGACCCCGTCGATGCCGCCGGCGGCGGACTTCAGCGGGATCGCGTCGAGGAAGTCGGTCTCGAAGGTCTCGCGGCCGAACGCCATGAGCGCCTTGTACTTCTCGCGCTCGCTCGAAAACTTCGTCCGCCACGGGGCACCGCCCTCGTTGACGACGACAGTTTCGCGGCCGGAGGTCAGGCGGATCGGGTACGGCAACAGGCCGCCGAAGTGCCGGGCGGCGTCGCGCACCGCGTCGGGGGCGAAGTGCTCCTCGCAGCCGGGCTTGGCGGTCAGCCAGACTTGCGTGCCGACGCTCAGGTCGCGGTCGAGCTCCTTGAGCGTGTAGGTGCCGTCCGGCTTCGCCCGCCACTCGACCGCCTTGGCCGACGGGTCTTTCGCGCTCTTGGAGTAGACGACGATGGAATCGGAGACGACGAAGCAGGCGAGGATGCCGATGCCGAACTGCCCCAGGAAGTCGCTGGGCCGCTCGCCGTCGGCGGCTCGCTTCGAGCTGAGGCCGATGGTGGCGAGGAACGTATGCACCTCGTCGGCGGTGAGGCCGATGCCGTCCTCGGAGACGACCAGGCTCGGCGGCTTGCCCTTCGCGGCGTGGACCTCCAGACGGATGTCGCCGACGTGACTCGGTTCGAGCAGTTGCCGCGCCCGGATGGCGTCGGTGGCGTTCTGGAGGAGTTCGCGGACGAAGACTTCGGGGCCGCTGTAGAGGTGCTGCGACAGCAGGTCGATGACGCCCCGCAAGTCGATCTGGAACTTGTGGTCCACGGGGGCGCTCGCGGGAGTAGGGGGGCAGATGACGGGGATTATACCCGGCCCCACGGGCGGGGGCGAGTCTTGTTAGCCCGACGCGCGAGCGAGGGTCGAAGCGGGCGAGGGCAATGGTGGTGGTCGGTGACGGTACGGCCGTTGACCCC
>JANXTD010000327.1 GCA_025352585.1 Fimbriiglobus sp. | reverse complement strand
CGCCGTCGCGTCCTTGCGGGTGAGCAACGCCGTGAAGGTGCGGCCGTCGTGCGTCGTCACGAGGTAAGACTGGTAGGCCGGCTCGACGCGGCGCGACGGCTCCAGCAGGCTCTCGAGCAGGTGTTCGCGGCTGCGCGTCTTCCCGATGGCCGAGAGGTCGGGGCCGACCTCCTTGCCCTGGCCGTCGAGCTTGTGGCACTTGACGCACTGCGACTTCTCCGCGACGAACAGTTCCCGGCCCTTAACCGGGTCTCCCGTGAGGGCGAGCAACGCCTTGGGGCGTGGGTTCGGCCCGACCTTTTTGTCACGCCCCTCGTGCGGCAGGTAGCCCTCGAAGAGGTCGCGCGTCGGCCCCGGCGGCAACTTCGCCGCGGCTTCGAGGTACTGCGCCGCGTTGCCCCCCGCCGCGCCGGTCGCGAGGAGGCTGGCGAAGAACAGTGGCGCGGCCTGGAGCTGGGTGGTGGGGCTGCCGGACAGCACTCGCGCCCCCGGCAGCCGCGACTTGCCCGGCTTACCCTTGTCGTCGAGTGCCCCAATCCACTCGTAAATCAGGTCGGTGCCGGCCCCATCGACGTACTCCGAGCCGACGTGCGGCATGCGGCCGGTGCCGAACTTCGCCATGCGGTAGTGCAGGGTACTTCGGTCCGGGTCGCCGGGGGCAATCACGCGGGCGTCCGGCAGGCCGAACGTGCCGCGCACCGGCTTCGCGCCGATGAGCTTGGGGCTACTCAGGTCGGCGAAGGCGTGCAGCTCGAAATCGACCGCCCCGCCGCCGCCGAAGCGGTGGCAGTGGCTACAGTTGGCGTGCAGGTACCCGCGCGCCCGGTCGTCGAGCTTCGCTGAGGCGTCGGCGGGGTTCGTCAGTCGGCGCTCCTTCTTCAGGTCGGCGACACTGTACGCCGGCAGCGGCTTGCCGTCCTTGGCGCGGCGCTCCAGAACGCCGGCCGCGTGGAGCTTCGTCAACTGGCTGACGCGGCCGGCGGGCGTGTCGATGTCCCGGTGCAACTGCTCGACGTTGAACGCCAGCGTGTGTTCGGCCCACGAGTGGTGGCACTGCAAGCACTGTGACCGGCCGGCGAAGTTCCACGTCTGTTGCCGCACGCCGCCGGCGAACACCGGGTCTTTGACCGCGATGGTTTTTTCGCTGCCCTCGGCCGGGACGAGGTCGGCGTCGGACTGGTCGTCGCGCCAGGCGTAGGTGTAGCCGTGCCAGTACTGACCGTCGAAGAGCAGCACCTGCGTCTCGACGCGCCGCCGGGTCGCCGGGTCGCCGCGCGTCGTCTCGAGGGAGAGCGTTTTGACCAGGGCGGTACTCGCGGGGAAGTGGAGGCGGTACCAGTTCCAGTTGACGTTGCCCTCGATCTGCTTCTTGTCGGGGTAGTCGATGACCGGGCCGGTGCCGGGCGCGGCCAGGAAGCGCTCGGCGGTGGCGTAGTCCTGCCACTGCGGCGAGTTGACCTCGAACTTCACCACGCCGGGGGCGACGGCGTGGGCCTTGGCGTCGGCGAACAGCCCGGTCGCCGAGAGGGTGCGCGGGAATTTGGCCGGGTCGCTCGCCGCCGTGTCGTTGGGCGCGAAGGCGTGGACGGTCCCGGCGTCGTAGTCGAGGGCGTACAACTCGCCGTCGGCGTCCTGTCCGAAGGCGCCGACGCGCACCGTCGGCGGCGTGACCTCCTTCAACTCGACGAGTTCGGTCCCCTTGACCTCGGCGGCCCAAATCCGCTTGGTGACCCAGTCACCGAAGACGTACTTGCCGACGAGTGTGGGGAATTTCTTCCCTCGGTAGACGTAGCCGCCGGTCATGCTCGCGCCGTCGGTGTGCGGGATCTCGATGACCGGCGGCTCGATCGGCGTCGGCCCGAGCTTCCACCCGGAGTTGACCGGCTGCCGGCCTTCGACGGCGCTCCAGCCGTAGTTGCCGGCGCGGCTCACCTTGTGGACGAGTTCCCACAGCTCCCAGCCGACGTCGCCGACCCACAGGTCACCCGTGGCGCGGTCGAAGCTCATGCGCCAGGGGTTGCGGAAGCCGTAGGCCCAGACCTCCCCCCGCGCCGGCTTGCCGTCGATGACCGTGCCGACGAACGGGTTGTCCGGCGGGATCGCGTAGTTCTTGCCGGCGTCCTTGCGGTCGATGTCGATGCGCAACACACTCGACAACAGGTCGGTGATGTCCTGGCCGGTCTTGCGGGCGTCGGGCGGGTTGGGGTCGGCGCTGTCGCCGGTGGAGATGTACAACGTGCCGTCGGGGCCGAAGTGCAAATCACCCCCGTTGTGCCCGCCTTGCAGGTAGGTGAACAGAATCTCCTCGCTGGCCGGGTCAATCCGCGGCGGCTCGGCGGCGGTCATCGTGAAGCGGGAGACGCGCGTCCCCTCGGCGAGGTTCGGCTTGTCCTTGGCCTTGACCGTGTAGCAGACGAAGCACTGCCGGTTCGCGGCAAACTTCGGGTGGAAGGCCAGGCCGTAAGTCGATTCGACGCCGACGGCACCGGGCGTCAGCGCCAGGTTCTTCAACTCCGCGGCGGGGTCGAAGCAGAGTTCCGGCGCGGCGTCGGGCGTCGGCTTGAAGGTGAAGATTTTGCCGCCCTGCTCGGCGACGAAGAGCCGCCCCCCGCCGGGCGGCTGCGCCATGAGCGTCGGGTGGTCGAACTTCGCCTTGGGGAAGGCGTTGACCAGCTTGAACGCGGGCGCAGGCTCCGGCGAGCCGACGAGTTTCGAGCCGACCCACGGCGTGCGGCCGGCCGGCTTCTCGGCCCCGACGCCGTAGCCGACGGCAACCACGACGACAGCACCCAGCACCAGCCACGACAGGCGACGACGCATAGCGAGACCCACGAGTCAACGGGAGGGACGGCGTGGCCCCCACGATAGCGTAGCGTGGCGGGCAACGCCGTAGGAATTCCCGGCGAGCGGGGGACGAAAGTCCCCGAGTGGACCCCAACTTGCTGAACGCCGTCACCGACACGGGATGAACTCGGGGGACTTTCGTCCCCCGCTCGCC
>JANXTD010000313.1 GCA_025352585.1 Fimbriiglobus sp. | reverse complement strand
AGCGCCGTGCGGCGGTCGGCCAGGTGCTTGAAGGCCTTGGCCGCGCGCGGGTGCAGCTCGCCGAGGTGCCCCAGTGTCACGCCGTTGACACTGACCGCCGCCGCGCGGCCGGGGTGCAGGTGCGCGACATCTTTCGCCGGCGTGAACTTCGCGGGCGGCAGGTGCAGCGCGGCGAAGAGTGCTTCGACGACGCCCTTGAGGTCGAAGAAGTCGCACGCCGGCGGCGTCGCCCCGAGCGCGTCGTCCCAGGCCGCGGCCGTGCGCCGGCCGGCGAGCACGAGGGCGAGGCGGCGCGGCTCGTCGGGCAGCCCCGCCGGCTTGGCGTGGAACACCGGCCCCAACTCGAAGAGCGCCACGCCCGGCGACCGGCCCGGTTCGAGGTTCTCGTTGGCGACCGCGAGCAGCCCCGGCAGCAAGGTCCGCCGCAAGGCCCCGCGCTCCGGCGAGGTGGGGTTCAGCAACTTCACCGACGCCGGCAGCCCCTCGGCGAACGGCCGCTCCGCGACCTCGCCCGTGAGGCTGTAGTTGATCGCCTCGCTCAGCCCCAGATCGACGAGCGTGTCCTGGACTTTTTGCTCGAAGGCGAGCGAGTCGTTGCCCGACTGCGGCGGCAACTCCTGGGCCAGTAGCCGCGTCGGCAGGTTGTCGTACCCCAGCACGCGGGCGACCTCTTCGATCAAGTCCGCCGCCCCCGCCTGGATGTCGAGTCGCGTCGGCGGCACCGTCACCGTGCGGCCCCACAGGCTCTCGACGACCGTGAATTGCAGGGCCGTGAGGATGCGGTCGATCTCGCCGTCGAGCGGCCGGAACCCCAGCACGCGCTCGACCTCGCGGAACGACAGTTCGATGACCTGCGGCGGCCGCGGCGCGGGGTACGCCTCGACGACGCCGGACAGCACCTCGCCGCCGGCGTACTCCGCGAGCAGCTTCGCCGCGCGCCGGGCCGCGACCGGCACGAGTTCCGGGTGGACGCCGCGGGTGTAGCGCGTGCTCGCCTCACTGAACAGGGTGAAGTGCCGCGCCGTTTTGCGGACGCTCACCGGGTCGAACGACGCCGCCTCGAGGAGGATCGAAGTCGTCGCCGCGGTGACCTCGGTGTCGAGTCCGCCGCGCACCCCGGCCAGCGCGATCGGCCCGACGGCGTCCGCGATCACGAGGTGGTCGGCCGTCAACTCGCGCTCGATTTCGTCGAGGGTCACGAGCTTTTCGCCGGCCCGCGCCCGCCGCACGGCAATCGCCGGGACGCCGCCGCCGGCCCGGTTCACGAGCACGTCGTAGTCGAAGGCGTGCAGCGGCTGGCCGGTCTCGAGCATGACGTAATTGGTGACGTCAACGGCGTTCGAGATGGGCCGCTCCCCCGCGGCTTGCAGGCGTGAGCGCACCAGCCGCGGCGACGGCCCGACCTTGACGTTGCGGATCAGCGTGGCCGAGTAACGCGGGCAGAGTTTGGCGTCCTCGATCACCACCGTCACCTTGCCGTGAACGCTTTCGGCGACCGTCGGCACGGTCAGATTCGGCTCGCAGACCGGCTTGCCGGTGAGCGCCGAGACTTCCCGCGCCACGCCGAGCAGCCCGAAGCAGCGCGCCATGTTGGGCAGCACGTCCACCTCGAACACCACGTCGCCGAGCACGTCGGCGGCCGGGGTGCCGGGCACGCCGTCGGCGTCGTCGAGCAACAGAATGCCGTCGTGGTCGTCGGCAATCCCCAGCTCGAAGTTCGACATGCACATCGCGTCGTTGAGGATCCCGCGCAGCTCCTTGGGCACGAGTGTGGCGACGGACTTCTTGGCCTCCTTGTCGGCGGCGAAGTAGCGCGACCCGACCAGCCCCAGCACGACGGTCATGCCGGCCTGCCCCGGCGCGATGTTGGGTGCCCCGGTGATGACGGTCTTGGGCGTCGCGGCCCCGTACTCGACGGTGACCATCTTGAGCTTGTCGGCGTCCGGGTGCTTCTCGATCTTGAGGACTTTCGCCAGGACAATCGAGTCGCGTCCCCACTCGAGCGCCGCCCCCGGCAGCCCGAAGGTTTCGACGGCGTTGACTTCGAGTCCGGCAACAGTAAGTCGCTCGGCGAGGAGTTTCGGCGTGGGCACTTCGACGAATTCGCGGAGCCAGGAGAGCGGGACGCGCATGGGCAGGGGACCTCGGGCCGTGAACCGTTCGTCGGGGGCCGTGTCCATGCTAACGACACGGCGTCCGCGCGGCGAGAATTGCTCGGAATGTGTCTTGCGGCGTGCGTGGAAGTGCGTTTAATGTGGGAAACGCCCCGATAGCTCAATTGGCAGAGCAGCTGACTCTTAATCAGCGGGTTGTAGGTTCAAGTCCTACTCGGGGCACTCGACAAGACCCGCCGGAAACGCCACAAAACATGGCGTTTCCGGCGGTTTTTTTCGTTTGACCCGCCCCCCACGTCTTGCGGAATCGTCTCCGTTCTACCCCCCGTTCTACCCGATTCGCGTCGGGGCCTGTCCAGGGGCGTCGAGCGTGGTCCGCCGTTCTACCCGCGTTCTCCCCCACCCGACGACTTCGACCGGCCACCGTAGCGGATGTTGCCAGACGTTATGACTTCGGCCATGGTGTCGTGAATGTCCACTGTCATCGAGGGGTCTACCCGTCTCTCGGTCTTTCACCCCCACCGACCCGCGGCGGTAACGCGAGCAGGCGTTACCGCCGGGAAGGGTGCGGTCAGGCGTGCAGGTCGCAGTGCCCTCGGCGGAATCCCGGCCAACCCTTCACCCCGGCGAACCGCCCGAGCGGTCCCTCGGCCTCCGCTTTGGTGAGGGCCATGCCGAGGGCGGTCGCGGCTTGGGTGGCGTCCCCCGCCGGCCAAGCTCGCGGGGGACGACATCCGCACTGGCGTCGCCAGGACGCCAGGGGTAGTTGTGCGACCGTCCGGTCGCCACCCTCGGCCTCCGGCGGGGGGAACGCCCTGGAAGCGGACGACTTAAAGTTCGGCGGCCCGGCCCCGTCCGTGAGGCTCGCCGCCATCACCCCGGTCACGGGCGACCGCGACGTGAAGGACGCCGTTGCGCTCGACCTCCCGGTCGCCCCGGTGCTGGCCGAGGAACGCCGGCAGCGGGAACAAGCACCGGGCGTACCTCTCGGTGTTCTCGAACTACGTCTACCGGATGGACTACACCGCCACGAACCCCATCGACCGCGTTGACCGGCTGGAGCCGGGGGCCGGCGAGCCGGAGGCCCGCACCCGCCGCCCCTACACCGAGGACGAGTTACGCCGGCTGATGGCCGCCGCCCGGACCTACCCGCTCGTCACCAGGGGCGAGAACAGGGGCGGGCGGCCCCGCAGCGACGGGACGCCGGCACGGCCCCGGAACCCGGTGAAACTCTCCGACGCCTACGCCGCCGCACTCGCCCTCCAGGGCCGGGGACGCGAACTGGCCTACCGGCTGTCCCTGGCGACCGGGCTGCGGCGGGGCGAACTCTCCCGCGTCACGGTCGCCATGTTCAAGGGCAGGCGGATCGCGGCCCCGATACGCATCCTCAAGCACAAGCCGA
>JANXTD010000304.1 GCA_025352585.1 Fimbriiglobus sp. | reverse complement strand
CGAGCGACGGGAGCAAACCCGTGACAACAACGCCGGTGCGTGGTGACGGCTTTGTCCCCCCAACAACGTTGTCCCCACGGGTTTGCTCCCGTCGCTCGCGCGTCCGGCTAACAAGATTCGCCTGCGGCGGAGCCGCGGACGCTTGCGCCCGACCCCACCTCCGTCCATAAGATACCGTCGCCTCTCACCGCACCGTCAGTTGGACCCCATGCGTCAGAACATCCCGAACGTCGCGATCTTCCTCGTCCTCGCCGCCGTGCTGGGCGTCGGCGGCTGGTACGTCGAGAAGACGTACTTCCCCAAGCCGGTGCCCAAGCCACAGCTGCCGCCTCGCGAAGCCCTGCTTTCCGTGAGCGGCGGGGCGACGGCGTACACGTCGCCGGCGCTCGAGTGGCCGATGCGCCTGCTGCCGGAGGTCAAGCCGACGGCCGAGGTCACCAAGCCGCTGCCGGCCGCGGAGCCGCCCAAGCCGGCGGTGCCGTCGAAGCCGGCGGAGTTCCTGGCGCTGGGCAACGACGCCTGCTTCAACCGGCCGCTGCTCACGACCCGCGGCGGGGCGGTTCAGCAGATGATCCTCCCACGCTTCGACGAGGCCAACCGGCTGGGTCAAGAAGTGAAGAGTCCCGCGGGGGTGCCGCAGGCGCTCAACCTCATCCCCGGCGTGGTGCGGCCGCGCGACCGGTCGAGCCTCACCGAACCCGACAGCGGCTACTTCCTGCCGCTCGTGCCCGGCCCCGAGCCGACTGGTGTCCTACTCGCCGAGCCGTCGTACCAGGTGCTGCACTACGTCAGTGATGACGACCCGCTGCGTCAGCCGACGGACGCCGACAGCTACAACGACAAGTACCCGTCGCCGGAACTCGGCACGCGGATCTGGGCCGTCGCCGAGAATTCGACCGCGCCGGACGGCCAGTCGTTCAAGGTCGCCTTCGAGACGACCCTCGACGCGCCGTACTTCCTGAAGCTGCGCAAGACGTTCACGCTCAGCCCGCGCGACTACCACGTCGGCTTCCAGTTCGACATCGAGCCGCTGCCCGGCCGCGTCAAGGACAAGGGCCGCTTCCGCTACCAGGTCGTCGGCGCGCGCGGCCTGCCGGTCGAGGGCGAGTGGTACGCGATGGGCTACCGCAACGTGCTGACCGGCAGCGTGACCTCGAAGGGCGGCCGGCTGCGCACCATCGACGACGCCGGCACCGTCCAGACCCAGCACGGCGGCACCCTGGTGCCGCGCGGCGAGAACACCTTCACCTACGCCGCCGTCGGCACGCAGTACTTCGCCAGTGCCCTGGCGATCGACGACACGCTCGACCCGGCCAAGCGGATGATGACCTGGGAGTACGTCCGGCCGACGCGCGAGCCGCACCCGTGGGACACCGCCGGCCAGCCGTTCATCGGCGACGTGACCTTCCGCGCCGTGTCGTACTCGCTGAGCGTCGCCCCCGGCGAGACGACTTCGCACAAGTACCTCATCTACAACGGCCCGGTCAAGGTCCGGCTGCTCCGGCAACTGCTCGACAAGACGACCGGGCAGCCCGACGTCGAGCCGGAACTGGTGGAACGCTACCTCGACCGCCTGGGCCTGGGCACGCTGACCGACTACCACTCGCCGAACGCCCTGGCCCGCTTCGCCAACTCGTTCTACTTCACCGACGTGGTGATCTTCTTCACCAACGTCATGCACGGCCTGCTGGGCTTCTTCCACCGCTACGTGCCGATCTGGGGCCTGAACATCATCATGCTGACGGTGTTCGTCAAGCTGGCGCTGTTCCTGCCGTCGCGCAAGCAGCAACAGACGATGGCCAAGATGGCGGCCGTGAACCTGGCGCTGAAGCCGGAGTTCGAGAAACTCGCCGAGAAGCACAAGGACGACCCGCAAACCTTGCAGCGCGAGAAGACGGCGCTGCTAATGCGTAACGGCGTCAACCCCCTGGCCACGATGGGCGGCTGCGGGCTGATCTTTTTGCAAATGCCGATCTTCATGGGCCTGTACTTCGCCCTCCAGGAGAGCGTGTTCTTCCGGCTCGAACCGTTCCTGTGGTTCAACAACCTGGCCGCGCCGGACATGACCGTCTGGTGGACCGAGTCGATCCCGTTCGTCAGCCGCGCCGAGAGCATGGGCGGCGCGATGTCGATCTACCTGGGGCCGTTCTTGAACATCCTGCCGCTGGTCGCGGTGACCTTGATCTTCCTGCAACAGTACCTGTCGATGCCGCCGGCGGTGGACGAGCAGCAGCAGATGCAGCAGAAGATGATGAAGTTCATGGTCGTGATGATGGCGATCTTCTTCTACAAGTCGCCGTCGGGCCTGTGCCTGTACTTCATCTGCTCCAGCGCGTGGGGCTTGCTCGAACGCAAGCTGATCAAGAAGCCGGTCATCAAGCCGATCAACGTGACGACGGTCGCCGCGCCGCACGCCACGAAGACGATCCACGTCAACAAGCCGGCGGCCCCGCGCAGTGGGTTCATGGGCCGGCTGCGGGACAAGGCCGAGGAGTTGCAGAAGCAGGCCGACGAGCAGTCGAAGCGGCAAATCCGCAACGATCGACCGCCCGGCGAGAACGGCAGCAACGGCAAGAAGAAAAAGAAGAAGTGACGGCCGGCAATCACTCCTCGTTCATGCCGTTGAACAGGCCCAGGTAGCTCTGGTAGCGGCGCTCGCTGAGGTAGTGCCGGGCCACGGCCGACTTCACGGCGCACCCCGTCTCGTGGCGGTGCGTGCAGTCCGGGAAGGCGCACAGCGGGACGAAGGCGCGGAAGTCGGGGAAGTAGCCTTCGACCTCCTCGGCCCGCGTGTCCCACAGTTGCAGTTGCCGCACGCCGGGGGTATCGACGACCCAGCCGCCGGTGTCAAGGCGGATCAGCTCCGCGGTCGTCGTCGTGTGCCGGCCCTTCTCGTTCGACTCGCTGACCGTCTTGACCCGCAGCGCCAACTCCGGCTGGATCGCGTTCAACAGCGACGACTTGCCGACGCCCGACTGGCCGGAAAACACAGTCGCCCGGTCGGCCAGTAACTCGCGCAGTTGGTCCACGCCCTGCCCCGTGCGGGCACTCGTGAGCACCGTCGGGATGCCGAGTTGGGCGTACGCGCCGATGATCGGCTGCAACTCCGCGGCTTCAGTCAGGTCGGCCTTGTTCAGGCACAGAACCGGCTTCAAGTCGCCCTTGTACGCCGCGGCGATGTAGCGGTCGATCAGGTGCGGCTTCAGGTCCGGCTGCACCAGCGACATCACGATGGCGAGCTGATCGACGTTGGCCACCAGGACGTGTTCGCGCCGCCGGCTGGAGCGCGTCAGGACGCCGTGGCGCGGCTCGACACGCTCGATCATCGCCTCGGGCAGGTCGGTCGGGGCCGCCTCGACGGCTGGGCGGATCCAGACGCGGTCGCCGGTGGTGACGATGCTGCGCTCGTCGGTGACGAGCGACTTCAGGAGCCGGCGCACGGAGCAGCGGAAGACGCGGCCGTCCTCGGCCTCGACGTGGCTGAACAGGCCGTGGACGCGGAACACCCGGCCGGGCAGCCACGCCGCGACATCGACGCCGGGCATGGCGACGTTGCCGGCCCCATCGACGGTCACAGTACGGTGCCGCGAGATCGCGCCCTTGGTGCGGACGCGCTCGCCGCTCTCGGCCGCGTCGCTCTGGGTGTCGCCGCCCTCGTAGCCGCGCGTCAGGTCGTTGCCGCGCGGCGGCTTGGTGCGGTTTCGTCGCAGCGCGACGCGCACCTTCTTGCTCTTGTCGGGGTCTTTGTCGGCGTCCATACCCGTATCCTACCGCCGCGCGGCCCGGCCGGAACCGCGCCGGCTACAATACCGCCATGAGCGACCACGACGCGCTGCTCGGCGGCGTGCTGGCGGACCCCGACGCCGACCTGCCGCGGCTGGTCTACGCCGACTTCCTCGAAGAGACCGGCACGGCGGGCAACGTCG
>JANXTD010000301.1 GCA_025352585.1 Fimbriiglobus sp. | reverse complement strand
TCGCACCCCGACAGCGAGTTCGCCACCAAGGACACGGTGCGGTTCCTGCGGGCCGGGGCGTCGCCGCGGGGGGCACAGGCGCTCATCCTCGCCGGCAAGGTGCGGGCACTCTTGGCGGGGCGGTACAACGTCGGCTTCGAGGACATCCGCAAGGTCTACTTGCCGGCGCTGCGGCACCGCGTGCTGATGAACTTCGAGGCCCAGGCCGAGAGCGTCGCCCCCGACACGGTGCTGGCGTCGATCCTCAACGACGTGCCCGAAAAGTACGAGCCGCGGAAGTGACCCACGACGACTACCTGCGCGCCGCCGAGGCCGCCGACTCGTCGCGGGCCAGCCTCTTGGCCTACGCCGACTTTCTGCAAGCGGAAGGCGAGGCGGGACGCGAGGAGTACGTCCGGCAGTGGGCCGAGTACCGCGCCGACCCCGGCCGCAAGGGCGAGATGCTCAAGGTCGAGCGCCGCCTGCGCGACCTGCGGTCCCAACTCGGCGAGGCCTGGTGCGACCGCGTCGAGGGGCTGACGGCGGTGACCGACGGGGCGACATCGCAGAGCTACGGCGAACTCCTCGGCCGGCTCGACGCCTTCGCCGCCGCGTCGCTGGCCCACGCCGACCAACTCGACTTCGCCGCGGAACTGTGGCCGGCCAGTCGGGCCACCGACGCCTTCTTGACGGCCTACTACGAGCAGCTTTTCGAGACGCGCCCGGTCGATCTGGTGCGGATGAAGGACTGGCCCGAGAGTTTCCGCCGCCGGCTCGAGGACTGGCTCGAAGTCTGCCTCGGCCGCCGCCGTGCCTTGCAGGACTCGGAGTATCGTCGCATGCGCGGCGCGTCGTCCGACCGCGACGGCCTGCTGGGCGAGTTCGAGCGGCTGGTGCGGGTGATCGCGGACCCGACGCGGGTGTCGCGGGCGTCGGCCAAGGCCGTCGGCGACAAGCCGGTGCCGCGGGCGTTTCTCTTTGAAGGCCCGGCGGTCGTGCTGGCGCTCACACTGACCGTGGTGGATTGAAGGCGATTACCGCCCCGCCCACTCCGGCGGCGTGACCAGCTTGTTCGCCGCGAGTGCCCGCGCGCTCACTTGCAGCACGCGCAGGAAGCCCTCGCTGTCGCCGTGATTGAAGTCGCCAATCGCCTCCATCGACGCGTTGCTCTCCGAGTAGAGCTGGTGCGGCACGTCGCTCGCACTCTCGTAGTGGACGCCGCCCTTGTACAGCTTCAACGCGATGGTTCCGGTGGCGAGCCGCGAGATCGGCTTCATCGCCTCGCGGGCGACGTGGGTGGCCAGGTCGAAGCCGTAGCCCTGGTAGATCTGCTTCGACACGAACGCCGAGAGTTGGTCGAAGAGTTCGCGGCTGCGGCGGTCGAGGATCAGTTGCAAGAGGTACCCGTAGGCGGTCCCCAGAATCTCCATACCGGGGGCTTCGTAAACGCCGCGGCTCTTGATGCCGACGAAGCGGTTCTCGACGAGGTGCGTGCAAATACCGACCGCGTGCTTGCCGCCCACGGCGTTCGCCTGCGTGATCGCCGCGAACGGGGTCACCGCCACGCCGTTGAACGCGACCGGCCGGCCGGCCTCGAAGCGAACCGTCACCGTCTCCGGGGCGTCGGGGGCGTCGGTCGGCAAGACGCCCATGCCAGGCGTCACGAACCACGGCCCCACGTCGAGGTGTTCGAGTTTGCCCGCCTCGTGCGTGAGGCCCAGCAAGTTGGCGTCGGTCGAGTAGGGTGCCCCGATGGTCGCCTTGATCGGCAGGTTGCGCTCCTGGCAGTACTCGATCATCTGCTTGCGGCCGCCGAAGCGCTCCAGGAACGCCTCGTCTCGCCACGGGGCGTAGACGCCGATCTCGGGCGCGAGCATGTTGGTGCAGAGCTGGAAGCGCACCTGGTCGTTGCCCCGGCCGGTCGAGCCGTGGCCGAGTACCCCGATGCCGCGCTTCTTCAACTCGGGCACGATGCCGGCGACGATGACGTGCCGGCCGATGCCGGTGGTGTTCCAGTACGCGCCTTCGTACTTGGCCTGGAACTGGATCACCTCGACGCCCGCCTCGGCGATCATGTCTTGCAGCGGGATGGCGACGAACTCCTTGGCCCCGGAGGCGAGCATCCGCGCCTCCACGTCGGCGAAGTTGGTCTCGTCGGGCTGGGCCATGTCGGCGCAGATGGCAACGACCTCGACGCCGTGGTCGGTGAGCCACCGCGTGACGGTGCAGGAGTCGAGGCCGCCGGACGCGGCGAAGCCGACGGTCTTGCCCTTCAACTGGTCGAGTTTCATCGCGGTGCCCCGGCCGAAGTTTCCCGAACTCAGCCACGATACGCCGGCCCCGAAACAAGTCCACGCGTGGCCGTCGGAGGGTCCGAAGTCCCGCAGGATAGCGGCGAGTTGTAGCGGCTGTGCGCGTCCTGCCGTTGCCCGCCGGCGCGGAGCGCGAAGTTCCGCTCAAGTCGCGGGTCGGCGGCCGCGCGGGCCGCGTCCCGTCGTGCAAGATGACACGGACGACGAAGACGACGTTGACGTTGAGGACCGCCACCGTGACCGACCCCGTGACCGAACCGCCGCCCCGCACCCGCTACCGGCTCGACGCCGTGGCGCTGTCCGCTTACGCCTCGCTCGCCGTCGTGGCCGTCGCGGCGGCTTCGTACCCGCCGCTGAGCCGCCTGCCGAACGCCGTCGGCCCCGCCGCCGAAGACCTCGCCCGGCCGCTCGCCGACGCGCTCGGCTACGCCGTGCTGACGCTGGGGGTCGGGCTGTTCGCCGCGGTGACGCTGTACGTCCTGCGGTGCCCCTGGTGGAAGCTCGGCGTGCGGGTCGTCGGCTGGGGGCTGCTGACGCTGGTGACGGCGGTCGCCGTCGATTACGCGCCGCCGTCGCCGCAAGCGGTCGCGGCGTTCGGCCCCGGCGGCGCGGTCGGGGCGTACCTCCGCTTCGCGCTCGACGACGCCGTGCGGCCGCCGGCCCCGGCCGCGCTGCTCGCCCTCGCCAGCGTCCTGGGAATCTGCCTCGTGGCCGACCCGGTTGTGAGTGCCCTCTTGCGGGTAGCCCGTGCGTGCCTGCTGCGGCTGGGTCGTTGGGCGGCGCGCGGGAACTCGCTGGTGGCCCGCGTCGGCGACGGCGCGATTGCCGTCGTGGCGAAGCTGTTCAAGACACGGCCTAAGCCCGAGACGGTCGCGCTGGTGCCGGTCGTCGCCCTGCCGGTCACGCCGGCGCTGCCGATCGTGAGGCACGGCGAGCGTGTCGCCGCGGCCGACCCCGACGCCGAGACGCCGGTCGAGATCGCCCGCGTCCCGGTCGTGGTGACGCGGCCCGCGCCGACCCCGCCGCAACTGCGCGTCCACGTCCCAGTCGTGGACGCCGTCGGTTACGAGATGCCGTCGCTCGACTTCCTCGCCGACACCGAGCCGTTTCCTCTCGAAGAGCGCGAGCAGAAGTTGCGCGAGCGGGCGGCGCTCTTGGAGAAGACGTTCACCGACTTCGGGCTGACGGTCAAGGTCGTCGGCATCCACACCGGGCCGGTCATCACGCAGTACGAAATCTCACTCGATGTCGGCCTGCGACTCAGCAAAGTGACGAATCTGGCCGACGACCTGTCGCTGTGCCTGGGGGTCGCCGCGGTGCGGATCGTCGCGCCGCTGCCGGGCCGCAACACCGTTGGCATCGAGGTGCCCAACGAGCACCGCCAGACGGTCCGCCTCAAGGAGTTGATCCTGGCGACGGCCGCCAAAACCGCGAAGTTCAAGCTGCCGATCTTCCTGGGGAAAGATGTCGAAGGCCGGCCGCTGGTGTACGACATGGCGTCGATGCCGCACCTGCTCATCGCCGGCCGCACCGGCACCGGCAAGTCGGTCTGCCTCAACGCGGTCATCCTCAGTTTCCTGTACACCCGCAGCCCCGAAGAATGTCGATTGATCATGATCGACC
>JANXTD010000293.1 GCA_025352585.1 Fimbriiglobus sp. | reverse complement strand
GGTCATGCCTTCATGGAGGGCTTCACGCTTCAACTCGATGACGTTATCCTCGCTGAAGCCGGGCATCGTCTTGCCGTTGTCGAGCTTCATCTTCTGCATGACGGTCAGGCCGGCGTGCTTCGGCACGTTGAGCCGCGTCAGGATGGCCCACATCGCCGCGACTTCGATCGTGTGCGGGGCGATGTGTTTGCCCTTGACCTTGACCTCGTTGAAGTCCTTCTCGTAGATGCGCACTTCGTCCTTGAGGCGCGTCACGTACGGGATGTCAATCTTGACGGTGCGGTCGCGGAGCGCCTCCATGAACTCGTTCGACTGAAGTCGCTTGTACTCCGGCTCGTTGGTGTGGGCGATGATCACTTCGTCGATGTCCGTCTGCGCGAACTTCTTCGGCTTGATCTTGTGCTCCTGGCTCGCCCCGAGCAGGTCGTACAAGAAAGCCACGTCGAGCTTTAACACCTCGATGAACTCGACGATGCCGCGGTTGGCGATGTTCAACTCGCCGTCGAAGTTGAAGCTGCGCGGGTCCGAGTCGCTGCCGTACTCCGCGATCTTGCGGTAGTTGATGTCGCCGGTCAACTCGGTCGAGTCCTGGTTCTTCTCGTCCTTGGGCTGGAACGTCCCGATGCCGATGCGGTCCTTCTCCGAGAGGACGAGCCGGTAAACCTTCACCTCTTTGCGCAACATCTCCAGCCAGTCGCCGTCATACTTCGCCAAACGCTCGCGGTACTCGAAACGACTGTAGGGGCAAAGGTCGCCCTTGATCTTGATGTCGTAGTTGTGCGCGGCCGCACTCTCGTTAAGCATCCGCAACAAGTTCGGCCGGTGCTCCTCGGGGACGAGTTGCAGCGGCTCGCCGTGCATGGGGTCTTTATCGAACGTCTCGCCGTTGGGGTTCTTCCACGAGAAGCTGTACAGCGTGCCCTCGTCGGTACGCGAATACTCCTCGACGCCGCGCTTGATAAGCCTCGCGATGGTCGATTTGGCACTGCCGACGGGGCCGTGCAGCAGGATTACCCGCCGCTCGGTGCCGTAACCCAGGGCCGCGCTCTTGAAGGTGTTCACCAGTTGCATCAGCGGGCGGTCGAGGCCGTAGATGCCGTCGCCGTGCTTGGTGGCGAACTCGGTGAAGAACTTGAAGCGGGTCAGCTTCTCCTTGTTCTCGTACACGTCCTCGGTGCCGTGGCCGAGGATCATGTCGTACAGGCGCTGGTACGCGGTGCGGGTGACGCCGGGCTTCTCGAGGATGACGTTGAGGTAGTCGTCGAAACTCCCCTCCCAATGCAGCTTGCGGTAGTCGCTGAGGTCGATCGTACTGCGGATGCTCTCGAGGATGGCTTGGCTGGTGGCCATGAGGCGTACTCCTCCGGGTTGGGCGGGCCTGCCGCGGCGTCGTGCCGGGCGGGGGCGTGGCGTTCCATTAGTAGACGGGTCGAACCCGAGAGAGTTCGCGCCGCATTCTACCCGCACTACGCCGTCGGTCCAACAAAAGTCGCCGGGCGCAAGTTCGCCCCCGCGCGGCGCTGCGATTGGGCTAGGCGCGGCCCGGCCGGCCGGGCCAAAATCGCCCCCTCAACGGACTGGCCATCGGCAACGGAGTAGACGCGCATGAAGAACTTACTCGCCCTCGTCGGCTTGCTCGTCGTCGGCTTCGGCGGCTTGGGTTGGTACCTCGGCTGGTACAACGTCAACGTCAAATCGACCGCCGACGGCAAGTACAACGTCGCGGGTGACATCGACTCGCACAAGATCACCGACGACGTGAAGAACTTCGGCAAGAAGGTCAGCAAGGTCCTCAACGACGAGACCCCCGCGACGCCAACGACGGCGAGCACCGGCTTCGTCGGCCCGCCGCTCCCGGCAAGTCTCCTGCCCCCGCCGAGCAACGCCCCGCACACCGGCGGCATCACGATCCCGATCGAGATTCGGTTACCGTCACCGGGGCGGTAGGCGAACCATTTATAACCGCTTTGCCGCGGAGACGCAGAGAAGACCAAAACTTGAATTTGGTCTTCTCCGCGCCTCTGCGTCTCCGCGGCAAAACGGTTTTCGTCCGCGACCCCCGCTCACTTCGCCGCCCACTCCTTGCGTTGTCGGCTCGACGGGATCTTGAGCGCCTCGCGGTACTTCGTCACCGTGCGCCGCGCCACGTCGAGGCCGTTGACCTTGAACTTCTCGACGATCTCCTCGTCCGAGTACGGCTTCGCCTTGTTCTCCTCGCCGATGATCTCGACGAGCTTCTGCTTGATCGTCTCCCAGGCGACGTTCTCGCCGGTCGTCTTGTTCAGCGTCCCGCCGCCGAAGAAGCGCTTCAGTGGGAAGATGCCTCGCGGCGTCTCCACCCACTTGTCGTCCACCGCCCGGCTAATCGTCGTGACGTGCACACCCACGATCTTGGCGATGTCCTCCATCTTCAAGGGCTGGATGAAGTCGGCCCCCTTGTCGAGGAAGGCACGCTGGTGCGTGATGATTGCCCGCGTTACCTTCGTTAAGGTTTCGCGACGCTGTAAGATCGCGTCAATCAGCCACGACGCGCTTTGGTGCTTGCGCTGGAGGTATTCGCGGGTCTTGGGGTCGTACGACTTGTCCTTGACGAGGCTGTTGTACTTGCTCGACAGCCGGACGTTCGGCGTCCAGTCGTTAGTCAGCTTGATGGCGAAGTCGCCGTCGTCGGTGTACGTCACGATCACGTCGGGGACGACGTACTTCGGCGTCACCGAGACGAACCGCGCCCCCGGCTTGGGGTCGAGCGACTTCAGGCCGGCGATCGCCTCGTGGATCGTTTCGAGGTCGGCCCCGGTGCGCTTCTGGATCAGCGGCAGGCGGTTCAAGGCCACGTCTTCGAGGTGGTGCTGGATCAGCGTGGCGACGAGTTCGGGGTGCTCGATCTCGCCATCGACCTGGTTCAGCAGGCACTCCTTCACGTCCCGCGCCGCGACCCCCGCCGGCTCGAGGTCCTGTACGATCACGAGCGCCTCCTCGACCTCGGCCTCGGTCACCGGGTGCGGGTAGCCGCGGGCCAAGTCGTCGAGCGTGATCGGCAGCGGCTTGCCGGTGTCGGGGTGGTGGCCCAACAAGTACCCGTTCTCGTCGAGGTGCGAGATCACGTACTCGCAGAGTTCCAACGTCTCGGGGTCGAGTTCCAGGTACGGCAACTGCTGCGCGAGGTGGTCCTGCAACGTCTGCGGGGCCTGGGCGATGTTCATCATCGCTTCGAGCTTCTTGTCCGACTGCTCCACCAGCGCGGCGCGGCTCGGCCGGTGCTCCTCATTGAAGTGGTCGCCCCAGTCGCGGTTGATCTCGTCCATGCGGGCGAACTCGGTCTCGCCGGTCTGGTCGTTCTTGATCGGCGCGTCGGGGTTGAACTCCGCCGGCGACGGGGCCTCGGCCTCCTTGGCGTGGGACTCTTTCAGTTCGAGGAACGGGTTTTCTTGTAACTCGGTCTGGATCTTTTCTTGCAGCGCCATGATCGGCAGTTGCAGGATCTCCATCGACTGAATCATCTTCGGCGCAATGGTCTGCGTCTGCCGCATCGACAGGTCGAAGTTCATCCCCATCCGACTCATACCGACTCCTCGTCCGCCGTCGTGTGAAAATCCAGCGAGGGGTTTCGGGGGGCGAAGTTACAGGTCGCGGCGTCCGTCGAGGGCGTCGGCGAGCATCTGCGGGTTGGCCAGTTCCAGCGACGACCCCGTCGGCAGTCCGCGGGCCAACTTGGTGACGTGGACGTTGGTCCCGGCCAGCAGGTTGTTGGCGAACAGGGCCGTGCCGTCCCCTTCGAGGGTCGGGCTGGTGGCGAGGATCACTTCCCGCACGCCGCCCCGGCGGACGCGCTGGGCGAGCGCCGCCAACGTCAGCCGGTCCGGCCCCAGGCCTTCAAGCGGGGCGAGGCGGCCGCCGAGGACGTGGTAGAGGCCGCGGTAGCCGCCGGAGCGCTCGAACAGGCCGACATCGCGCGGCGTCTCGACGACGCAGATCAGCCCGGCGTCGCGTCGCGGGTCGCGGCAGATGCTACACAGTTCGCCCTCGGTCAGGTTGTAGCACTGCGTGCAGGGCTGCACCTTCTCGACCACGTCGCGCAGGGCCTCGGCGAGCAGCACGGCCGGCTTGCGGTCGCCGTTGAGCAGGAAGTGCGCGATCCGCTCGGCGCTCTTCGGGCCGATGCCGGGGAGCTTCGCCAGTTCGGCGTGCAGGCGCGGTATTGGCCCCGTGGCGTCGGACATGGCGTGTCAATCCGTGGGTGTGGGGGCGGCGAGTCGTCAACTGAGGCCGGGCAGGCCGCCGAGTTGCTTCATCAAGGAGGGCGGGATGTCGAGGCCGCGGGCCACCTTTTGCGCCTCGTCAGCCACCAGGACGCGGGCCGCCGCCAGGGCCACGTTGGTCGCCGCGACGACCAGGTCGGCCAGCGCCGCCGGGTCGCCGCCGACCGGGGCACCGTCGCGCAGGCGGCAACTCATCACCTCCATGCGGCCGTTGACGCGGACGGTCACGAGGCCGCCGCCGGCGTCGCCGTCGGCCGTGATCGCGCCTAGCGAGTCCTTGAACCTCACGAACTCGGCCGAAATCTTGTCGCGGTTGCCGAGCAATTTCATGATGCTGCCGAAGTCGCCGAGCATTGCGTCACACCTCGTCGGGGTCGGGGAGCGGGGCCAGTTCGTCCGGCTCGTCCGCCGTGAGTACCGCGGCCACCGGGGCGTTGGCGAGGTACGGGTTGAAGCCGTCATCGACCTTGATGAGTTGGGCCCCGAGGGCCGCGGCCGCCTTGACGAAGATCGGCAACTGCATCAGATCCTTCTTGCGGTCCGGGGCGACGGCCGCGGTGAACGCCGGGCGCTCGGCGGTCGCGGCCAGCAGCACGACCTTGATCTGCACGTCGCGGCCGGTCTGCATCTTGAGGATGCGGCGGATGACCTCCTGGCTGGTGTCGTGCTGAATCGCGTCGTACTGCGAAGTATAGCCGGCCGGGAAGCGGACTTCCAGGGCGTTCGGCCCGAGAATTGCAGGCATTCCCGACGGTTCGAGGTTCCGCCCGCGAATCATCCCCACTTCCGCCAGCACGCTCGCCCACAACGCCGGCAACACCGCCGCCGTCAATTCGCCGGAAAACCCTGCACCACTGACAGTTGCGACCGGCGGGCTAGTCACCGGCCCGTTTTTTTTTACGTCCTCAACCGGCCGCGGCGCGGGCGGGGGCACGGCGGCAACCGCCGGACGAGGGGCCGTCATTTTTGCCGGCGTGCCGCCCTGCCCCGCCGCCAGTTGCAGCCGCGACGCCACCGAGAGCAGTTCGTCGAGCCGGCTCAGGCGAACGACGGCGACTTCGATCAGCACTTGCACGTGGGCCGTCGTGCGGGCCTTGCCCTTGGCCGCGGTCAGGATGTCGAGGCCCGCCAAGACGGTGTCGAGGCCGGTCGTCGCGGCGTGGTCGCGGATGCGCGCGTGCAGCGACGGCGTGCCGGGCAAATCCCGCGCGGCCGCCCCGGCGACGTGGACGAGCATCAGCCCGCGCCAGTAGTCGATGAGTTGGTCGAGCAGTTCGCCGAGTTGCAGCCCCGCCTCGGCCGCCTGCGACACGGTGTCGAGCGCGAGCGCCGCGTCCTTGGCGAGGATGGCCCCGGCAAGTTGACCCACGCGGTCGTCGCCGGCGGTGCCGAGCAGCGCGTGCAGCTTGTCGGCGGTGAGCTTGCCGTCGCTAAATCCAAGGAGTTGGTCGAGCAGCGTCTGGGCGTCGCGCATCGAGCCGGCGGCGCGGCGGGCGATGATGTGCAGGGCGTCCTCGTCGGCTTCCAGGCCCTCTTTTTTGACGATGTACTTGAGGGTCTCGAACACTTTGGCCGGGCCGATGGCCGCGAAGTCGAAGCGCTGGCAGCGCGACAAAATCGTGATCGGGATCTTCTGCACTTCGGTCGTGGCGAACAAAAACTTGACGTGCGGCGGCGGCTCCTCGAGTGTTTTGAGCAGCGCGTTGAACGCCGAATTCGACAGCATGTGGACTTCGTCGATGATGTAAATCTTGAAGCGCGCCCGCTGCGGCCGGAAGCCGACGTTCGACTTCAGGTCGCGAATCTCGTCGACCTTGTTGTTGCTCGCCCCGTCGATTTCGAGCACATCGACATCGTCACCGTTGGCGACACTTTTGCAAATGTCGCACACGTCACACGGTGTGGGCGTCGGCCCTTCGACGCAGTTCAGCGCCTTGGCCAGGATGCGGGCGGTCGAGGTCTTGCCGGTGCCGCGTGCCCCGGTGAACAGGAAGGCGTGGGCGATGCGGCCCGACGTGATCGCGTTGGTGAGCGCCTTCGCCACGTGCTCCTGGCCGATGAGGTCGATGAACTGTTGCGGCCGGTAGCGGCGCGCGACCACCGTGTAGCCGGCGGGCGGGTCGGTGGGGGTCATGGGGGGCGGTCCTGGTCGCGGCGTTGCCATGCCGTGATCCTACCCCGCAACGTCGACGTCGGGAATGTCTGGTGCGGAATGCGCGGCGGTCGCGTATGCTGAGCGGGTAAACGCCTGTTCAGTCCTGGCACGGGATGCCGCCATGCTCCGCGAACTCGCCGTCCAGAACCTCGCCCTGATCGAAGACGTCCGCGTCGAACTCGCGCCGGGCTTCTGCGCCTGGACCGGCGAGACCGGGGCCGGCAAGTCGCTGCTCCTCGGGGCCATCGGCTTGCTACTCGGGGAGCGCGGCAGCCCCGACGTCATCCGCGCCGGCCAAGACGAGTTGCGCGTCACCGGCCGCTTCGAGTTGACCCGCCCGGAGCAGAAGGCGGCGGCCGAGGCGATGCTGCAAACGTCGCTCACCGACGACGAGTTGGTGCTGACGCGCCGGCTCAGCCGCACCGGCCGCAGTGCCGCCTGCGTCAACGAGCAGCCGATCAGCGTGGCGACGCTGCGCAAGCTCGGCGAGATGCTCGTCGATGTCCACGGCCAGCGCGAGAGTTACTCGCTGCTCCAGCCGGCGTACCAACTCGAACTGCTCGACGCCTTCGGCCGATTGGGCGACCAGCGCGACGCCTACACCCGCTGTGCCGACCGGCTACGCGGCTTGCGGCGGCAGCGCAAGGAACTCTCCGAGGCCCGCGCCACCCGGCTGCGCGAGTTGGCGTTGGTGCGCTACGAACGCGACGAACTCGACGCCGCGGCCGTGAAGCCGGGCGAACTCGGGGCGGTCCTCAAGGAGCGCGAGCGGCTGATCCACGCCCAGGCGGTGAGCCACTTCACCTCGTCGGTGGCGTCGAAACTCTACGACGACGAAGGGTCAGTTGCCGTGGTCCTGAGCCGGCTCGTCAAGGAGGCGGGCAAGTGGACGGCGCTCGACCGCAAGCTCGCCGACGTGGCCCGCCGGCTCGAAACCTTGAAGCCCGAGGTCGAAGACCTGGCCGACACCTGCCGCGACCTGAGCGACGCCTTCGAGGCCGACCCGGAACGCCTCGACGCCATCGAAGTGCGGTTGCAGTCGCTCAAGAAGCTCGAGACGAAGTACGGCAAAGCGCTGCCCGAGTTGATCGAGTACCGCCTGACTCTCGACGCCAAGGAGCGGGACTTGCAGCGGCAGGAAGACGACCTCGCCGGCATCGACGCGGCCCAGGCGAAGGCGTTCGGCGAGTTGAAGGACGCCGCCGCGACGCTCACGAAGGGCCGCGCGAAGGTCGCCAAGCGGCTAGCGTCGGAGGCGCAGCGGCACCTCGCCGACTTGCACATGCCCAAGGCCAAGCTCGACGCGGTGCTCGAAACGGTGGCACTCTCCGACGACCCGAGTGCCGACGTGCCGGCCCACGGCGCGGACAGCCTCGAACTGATGCTCACGGCCAACCCCGGCGAGCCGGCGCGGCCGCTGCGCAAGGTCGCGTCGGGCGGCGAGATGTCGCGGACGATGCTCGCGCTCAAGACGGTGCTGGCGGCCCACGACCCGGTCCGCACGCTGGTGGTGTTCGACGAGATCGACGCCAACGTCGGCGGCCGCCTCGGCGACGTGCTCGGCCAGAAGCTCGCCGCGCTCGGGGCGTCGCACCAGGTCTTGTGCATTACGCACCTGCCGCAAGTCGCCTGCTACGCGCACCACCACTGGACGATCCGCAAGGCGACGGCCGGCAAGCGCACCACGACGACGGTCACGCACCTGACCGACCGCACCGACCGCGTCGAGGAGTTGGCGATCATGCTGCGCGGCGAGACGCGGTCCGAGACCACGCTGAAGGAAGCGGCGGAAATGCTCAAGGCCGCGGGGGTGTAAAACCGCGCGGCCCGTCGAAAGAGTCGAGGCGTTACTTCGTCAAGACGACGGCGATGACGGTCACGGCGGCGAGGATGACGGCGATGCCGAGGCCGCCGAGAACCCCGAGGATCAGGTTCCGCCGCTGTTCGTCGGCCCCGTCGCCCCCGGCGGCGCGGACGATGCGGCGGGCCTCGTCGAGATCGACGGCACTCCCCCGGGCGGCGACCGGGGCCAAGTCGGGGTGCGG
>JANXTD010000251.1 GCA_025352585.1 Fimbriiglobus sp. | reverse complement strand
CGCTCGTGTCGGTCGCCGCCGCGCAGGAGGCCCCCGCCCCGCGGCGCGGCGACCGGGCCGCGGCGATGGCGGCGCTCGACGCGCTGCCGGGGCCGGGGGATGAGGGGGCGAACGTCGAGGCGGTCGGCCTGCTCGTCGCCTTCCGGCTGCACGACGTTTTGGAGCGTGACGCGGCACACTTGCGGCAGTTCGTGCAGTCCCACGTCTGCCCGCTGCTGAAGGCCGGCACGGTGCAAAGTCTCGGGGCGGCGGACAAGTTGGCCCTGGTCGCCTGCTACCTCGAAGGCTTCGAGCCGCCGACCGGCAAGCCGCAACCGCCGCCGCTGTTGCTCGCCTGGACGCCGGCGACGACATTGCTCGACAGCGCCGCCGAGGAGGCGATCGCCACCGGGAACGCGCCGCTGCTGACGCGCGCCGGCGGGTTGTCGGCGCGGCTGACGGCGGCGTCGGTGACGTTGCGTGCGGCCGACCAGATCACCGCGACGCAGGCCGCCGACTTCGCCCGCGACGGCAACGCCCGCACCCGGCGATGTTACGTCAAGCTGAGCGAAATCGACCCCACGGCGGCCGAGGCGTACCGCGGTCTGGCCCGACTGGCGGCCGACGCGGGACGTTACGAGGAGGCGCGTGCCGAGGTCGTGCGCGGCCTGCGTCACTGCGGCGACGACCCGGAGCTGTCGGCGCTGTTCGCCCGCATGTTGCAACTCGAAGGCCGGGCATCGGAGTCGTACACGCACCTGCGCGAGATGGCCCGCCGGGAGCCGACGCAGGCGGCGTGGTGGTCGCTGGCCGTGACTGCCGCGGTCGCCGCGAACCGGGCCGACCTCGCACTCGCCGACTGCGCCGCGATGCGATCCGCCCTGCCCGGTCACCCGTGGGCGGCGAAGGCCGAGGCGCGGCTGTGGCTCGACGCCGGCGACGCCGCGCGGGCCGCGCAACTGCTGCACCCGCTGGGCACCGCGGCGCTCGCCAAGGACCCCGAGGCGGCGCGGCTGTACGCCCGCTCGCTCGAAGCGGCGGGGCTGCACGCGCTACTGCCGGACTTCCTGGCCGCCGTCGAGAAGTCGGCGCACGAGTCGGACAACCCCGCCCCACTCGCGGCCGCGTTGCGTGGGCAACTGGAGGCGCGGCCCGACGCCGCCGCGGCCGAGCGCGTCGCCGCGGAGTGCCAGCGCTTCGCCGGCCGCTGGCCCGACGCCGGTGACTTCGTGAGGCTCCGCGCCGAGGCGTTACACCGCGCCGCCGAGGCCACCGCGCCCGACTGGGACGCCGCCAAGGTCGCCGCCGCGATCCGCGCCGCCGAGCGCTGGCAAGCCCGCTTCCCCGGCAATCGCGCCGCGGCGGTGCTGCTCGTCACGCTGCGGTTGCGGGCCGGCGACGTGGCGCAAGCGTGCCGCGACGCGGCCCCGTTGCGCGACGCCGAGGCCGACCCCGGCGTGACCGCCGCCGAACTCGAAGCCCTGGGCGCGGCGTACTCCGCCGACGGCCGACTGGCCGACGCGGCGCGGGTGCTCGAACGCCTGGCGCGCTCCGAGCACCTGCGCCCCGGCGTGTCGGTACGACTGGCGCGGGTCTACCTCGCCCAGGGCAAACTCCCCGAGGCCTGCGCCGCGTTGGCACTTGCCCAAGCCCTCCCCCGCAGCCCGCAGGAGCAGGCGGACTACGCCGCCGCCGCCCGCCAACTTCTCCAGGAGTCGCCGTGACCCGCCGCCCGCTGATGACCCTCCTTTGCGCCACCGCCCTCGCCGCAACGGCCCTGGCCCAGCCGCCGGCCGCCAGTCCGGCGGAGGACAAGGCGCGCGAACTCTTCGCCGCCGGGAAGTTCGACGAGGCGCTCGGGCAGTTGCGCGAGGCGGCCAAGGCCGACCCGAAGCTCGCGCCGCCGCGCGTGCAACTCGCCGGCATGTTCTACCTGGCGAAGCAGGGCGCGGCGGCCCGGCAGAACCTCGAGACGGCCCTGGCCGAGGACCCGCGGCACCCCGACGCGCTCTTGCTCAACGCGAACTTCGCCCTACCCGAGGGCCGGCTGACGGACGTGGTGCTGTCGTGCCAGGCGGCCCTGGCCGCCGCCGCCGACCCGCGCTGGGACCCCGCCCAGCGCGCCCGCTTCACCGGCGAGGTCCGCGTCGGCCTGGCGACGGCGTTCGAGGCCCGGCGCGACTACGCGGCGG
>JANXTD010000231.1 GCA_025352585.1 Fimbriiglobus sp. | reverse complement strand
TGTCCGCGGCCGAGCGGCTCGCGCCCAAGAACTTCACCAACGCCCAACTGCGGAAGTTCTTCCTTGACCGCGTCGTGGAACTGCTGCCGAAGGCGGAGAAGCTGTTCTCGAACACGGCGACGACGGCCGAACTCGAGAAGGGCGTGAGGCTGGCGACCGCGATCGTCGGCGAGGTCCTCTACACCGCCGGGCAGATCTTACAGGGCGAGGGGCTGGGCGTGCTCGGCGACCTGGCCCGCCTCGACCAGTCGTTCAGCGCCGAAGTCGTCAAGCTGTTCCGCGACGACGGCCAGCGGGCCGTGCTCGCCTTCAGCAAGGTCATGCTCGACGCCTTGAAGGCGTCCAGCGACACCTTCGCCCGGCAACTGTCGACCACCTTCAACCCCAAGTTCCTGCTGCGGGCCAAGATCCAGCCGGTGGTGTTCGGCATCCCCGTCGGCCAGTCGCCGCTCGACGGCGACGTGATCATCGACAAGAACCACGTCGGCGTCAGCCTCAACTTGCGCATCCCGCTGCGGACGCTCGTCACGGCCCCGCTGACGCCGATCATCGGCCCGGTCGCGTTCCTCGTGGTGCCGATCCCGGAGCTGACCTTCGACGGCACCTTCGGCCTCAACTTCCCCTTCGGCGACGTGGCCATCGACGCGCTCGTCAACGGCGTCCCGGCCATCGACCCCAACGCCGGCGGCTGGACGGCGCAGATCGAAGGCGGCGTCTCCTTCGGCGCGGTCCGGCTGCTGAAGACCGGCGCGCTGATCTTCCCGGCCGACTGGGAGTTCCTCGCCGCCAAGGTCCAGAGTTACGACGCGACCGACCCCAACGCCACGATCGACACGGACAAGATCCAGGTCACCCCGGAGCACTACGCCAGCCTGAAGAGGTACGGCGGCGTCCTCGGCTACTCGGCCGCCTACCTGCCGAAGTTCGTCACCGACCCCGTCGCCGCGTTCGCCAACGTCACCCCGCCGCCGTCCGACCCGGCGCTGATCCTCGAGTGGCTCGACTCGGTGCGCGACGCCTTCGAGGTCCAGGTCGAAGTCGGCCGGGCGCAGTTCTTCCTGCCGTCGCTGGCCTCGATCCTCGAGTTCAACCTCGTCGATTTCGACAAGCTCACGTCCGGCGACGCGAACGGCCTGAAGCCGAAGATCGGCATCCGCGACGGCAAGACCGACGCCGACGCGATCGCGATCCTCAAGACCGCCTACCTCGAAGGCAAGCTGAACGGCAAGCTGCTGGGGGTCGAGTTCGCCACCGCCGACTTGGAGGCCGACGCCACCGGCCTTCGCATCCGCGGCAACGTCTCCTGGCTCGGCAACGCCTCGGTGCTCTTCAGCATCGGCTCGCGCGTCCAGGCCGTGGCCGGCAAGCCCGACGTGACGGTACCCACGATCGTCGCCGAACTCGACCTCGACAACACCGCCAACCTGCGCGCCGTCCTGAAAAGCTGGGGCCTCGACTCGAACGCCCTGCCGCTGCTGACCACGACCAAGGTCAAGTTCCGCGGCTACTCGCCCGGCTACGACACCAGTTCGCCGGAGCTGATCCAACGCACCGGCGGCCTCGAACTCGAAGCCAGCCTGCGCGTCAACGGCCTCGTCGATGAGGCCGTGTTCAAGTTCCGCCTCACCCCGCCGGCCGCCGGCCAGACGATCCCGCTGTTCACCGCCGTCGCCACCGTCACCAACCTGACGCTGTTCAACGTCTTCGGCGTCTTCACGATCGACACCGCCGAAGTGAGCGTGACGAATACCGACGCCGACGGCAAGCTGCTGCCCAACGGCCGCCTGCTGATCAAGGTCAAGGGCACCGGCCGGCTCAACGGCCAGACCGTCACCGTGGACGGCGTGCTCAACCCCGACCTGACCGGCTTCCTGACGCTGACGGTCACCGGCCAGGCGCAGGCCCTCGACCTGATCGACGGCTTCAGCCTGACCGGCACGTTCCGGCTCGACCTGACCCGCCCCGTCGGTGACCTCCAGGTGCGGCTGGGCTTCGACGGCCAACTGACCCCGCCGTCGTGGCTCGGCACCGGCGCACTCGCCGCCGTCGGCTTCTACGAATCGACGGGCAGGCTCGACCAGACGCTGACGACGCCCGGCTTCACCCTCGCCGGCTTCACGCTCAGTGGCGTGGCCGGGAAGACGCTGTTGAAGCTCACCCGCGACGCCGGCCGCTTCGCCCCGGTCACGTTGGAAGTCCACGGCCAACTCAGCGTCGGCACCGGCCGCCTGCAAATCCTCGCCGTGGACGGTACGTTCAACTCGAAGTCCGGCGGTAAGCTCACGGCCTCGTTCGGCGACAACCGGCTCGACTTCGGCGGCCTGAACTTCACCGGCACCGCGACCCTCGACCTGACCCGCGACGGCTCGCGCTTGACCGGCAAGATGACCCTGGCCGGCACCCTCAACGTCCCCGGCTTCGTGACCGACGGCACCGTCACCGGCACGCTCGACCCCAGCCTCTACGGCAACCTGACCGTGACGGCCAAGGCGGTCGGCGGCGTCTTCGGGCTGCTCCAGTTGAAGGACGCCACGCTGACCGTCGGCCGCGACGCCCAGGGGCTGTTCGTCCGGCTCGCCGGCAACCTCACCATCCTCGGCGACAAGTCCGCCGCCAACGGCAGCTTCCGCTACACGCCAACAACTTCGCTGAACCCCCTCGACGCGATCGACGGCCAGTTGTCGCTGAGCCGCACCAAGGGGACCGCCTCGAAGTCCGACCTCGTCGTCGGCGGCTTCGGCCTCTTCGGCACCGTCACGCTGTCGGTCAAGAACGGCACCGCCCGCGTGACGATCGTCAACGGAACGCTGACCCTGCCGCTGGTCCAGGGCACCGCCAGCGTCAACGGCACGCTCACCCTCGACGGCGTCGGGACGCTCGCCCTCGACCTCGGCCCGGCCGGCCTGAACTTCGGCGGGATCTCGCTCCAGGGCAAGTTCCGCCTCACCTCGACCCGCAGCGCCCTGCCGCTGTCGCCGCTCGTCGTGGCCCTCAACGGCGACGGGCTGACCCTGACGTGGTCCGGCGTCGGCACGCTCTCCGTCAAGTCGTTCCGCATGGACAGCCTCGGCAACTTCGACGCCGCGGTGGACGGCAAGACGATCGATGTCGGCCCGGCCCTGAGCCTGAAGTTGCCGGCCGCCCGCATCGTGTCGCGGCCGGCGTCGCTGGAGTTCGCCCTGAAGATCGACGCCCCGGAAGTGACCGTCGCCTTCGGGCCGAAGCCGACGACGGTGCGGCTCGGCGGCGGCCTCGACGTGCCGCTCAACTCGGGCGACTTCCGCCGGGAACTGCCGGCGCTCGACCTGCAACTCGGCGAACTCGTCAAGCTCGTCGGCAAACTGACCCTGGCCCGCAAGGCGGGCGTCGTGACGCTCGAACTCGTCGGCGTCAACGGCAGGCCGGCGACCGTGGCGCTGTTCGGGCTGGTCAACGCTGAGGTGTCGAGCCTGTCGCTCTCGACGGACGGCACGCTCAACCTCGCCGCGAAGCTGAACGCCTTCGGCACCGACCTGGTGCGCATCAAGAACGCCGCCGTCGCGCTGAGCGTCAAGCCGGTCGATGGCCGGTCGCGGCTCGACTTGACGCTGACCGGCGGCGTCCTCGACCTGATCGGCGACGCCAACGACCTGGCCCTGCCGACGCTCACCCTGGCGGGCGACGACAAGCAGTTCACCGGTACGGTCAGCTTCCCGTTCCTCCGCCTCGGGCCGCTGAACGTGACCGCGAACCGCTTCCGGGTCACGATCCGCGACGGCTTCCTGTCGGCCGACCTGCTCGACCCGGCGACCGTCATCTTCGGCGGGGCGGTGGTCACGATCGACTCGCTCGGCGTCAGCACCAAGGGGGCGTGCACCGGCACGGCCCGCGGCCAACTGTTGCTGGGCAACGTCCTGCTCGCCGACACCACCTTCGCCGTCAGCCTCAACGGCACCGACCTGCGGCTGTCCGGCTCGTCGTCGTTCGGGACGAAGTACCTCACCATCGGCGTCTCCGGGTCCTACCAGTCGAACGGCACGTTCGACTTCGCCGCCGACACGGCCGTCGCGGTCAGCCTGCCGAAGCTGTCGTTCCGCTACGACGGCCGGGTCAGCGTCGCCCTGCGGGTGCCGACCCCCGGCACCGCGTTGCAGTTCAGCGGCCTGGCGACCGGGACGATCACCTTCGTGAAGAAGGAGTACGACCTGCTCGATGTCGCGTTCGACAACGGAGGCAACTTCAAGATCGGCAAGCTGACGTTCAATCTGTGACCCCACCGTGTGACCCCACTCACGATTTTTGCTGAAGGACCGACCGATGACCCAGCGGACGCGACTGAACTTCGAGCGACTCGACGAGCGGGTGGTGCCGGCGGCGCTCCCGGTCACCCTCTCCGGCGGCGGGGCGTCGTGGGTGATCGACAACGCGGGCGGCACGGCGGCCGGCGTCGCCGACGGCTCGCCCGGCCTGCGCATCGACGACGCGACCGTAGATGCCTCCGGCCGCACCGACGTGTTCGACGGCGGCGGCCTGGTCGTCGTCAACGGCACCCCGCTCGTCGCCCCCGCGGACGTGACTGTCACCGGGCAGTCACTGACGGCCGGGCCGGTCGCCGTCGGCGGCGTGACCGTCACGGTCGAGTACGCCGCCGTGGCCGGCAGCCTGACCCTGCGCACCCTCGTCACCCTGGCCAACCCCGGCGCGGCCGCGGTGACGGTCCCCGTGCAGTGGCTTAACAACCTCGGCTCGGACGCCGGCACCGTCGTCGCCGGGACCAGTTCTGGCGACGCGACCCTGACCGCCGCCGACCGCTGGGTCGTGACCGACGACGCCGACCCGTCGGGCGGCACCCCGGCGGTGCTGCACGTCCTCGCCGGCCCCGGCGCGCTGCCGAGCGCCGTCTCGCAAACGGTCTTCGACAACGCCGGCATGGAGGGGGTCCGCGCCGACTACGCGGTCACGATCCCGGCCGGCGGCACCCGGTCGCTGCTCTTCTTCCACCAGATCCGCGACGACCGGGCGGCCGAACTGACCGCCGCCGCCGGCTTCGACGGCAACCCCCCGACCGGCGGCGAACTGCTCGCCGGCCTGACCGCCGCGCGACTGGCGACCGTCGCCAACTGGGACTTCACCCGGCCCCCGGTGACCCCACCGCCACCGCCGCCGGTCAACGCGCCGCCGGCGCTCGGTGACATCGCGGTGTCAGCGTCGAACGAGGGCAGCCCGGCGACTCTGACCGGCCGCGTGTCCGACCCCGACTCGGCCGGCCCCTACACCGTGACCGTGACCTGGGGCGACGGCACGTCCGAGAGCTTCTCCGTGCCGGCCGGGGCGTTTACGCGGACGCACACCTACGGCACCGACACGCCCGGCGGCTACACCGTCACTGTGACCGCCGCCGACTCCGCCGGGGCGATCAGCCAGGCGGCCACCGCCAACGCCGCCGTCGCCAACGTCGCCCCGACGGTGACCGGCCTGAGCGCGACGGCGGCGTTGCAGGGCAGTCCGGTCACGCTTTCCGGCACGGTCAACGACCCCGGCACGGGCGACAGTTTCGTCGCCACGGCCGAGTGGGGCGACGGCGCGACCGGCACCTTCGCCGTCGCCGCGGCCGGCCCGTTCGCCTTCGCGCACACCTACACCGTTTCCAACCCCGCCTACCCGATCCGCGTGACAATCGTCGACAACGCCGACAGTTTGACCGCGACGACGGCGGTTGCCGTGGCCAACGTCCCGCCGACGATCGGTGCCCTTACGGCGACCGCCGTCGGCAACGCGGTCACACTGACCGCTTCGGTCGGCGACCCCGGCACCGATGGCCAACTGACGCTGTCCGTCGATTGGGGCGACGGCCAATCGGTGACGCTACCGCTGCCGGCCGGCGCGACGACGTTCAGTCAGCCGCACACCTACGCCACCCCTGGAAAGTTCGCCGTGCGGGCGACGGTTGCCGACTCGTCCGGGGCCACCGCGACCGGTTCAACCGTCGTCGCCGTCGGACCGACCGTTGGACCGACCTCCGGCGTGCCGGGCGTCATCGCGGTCGGTAGCCCCGCCGGCGTGGCCCCGACCGTCACCATTCTCGACGCCCGCACCCGGCAAGTGGTGCGGACGCTCACGCCGTTCGAGCCGTCGTTCCTCGGCGGCGTGACGGTCGCCACGGCCGACGTCAACGGCGACGGCGTGGCCGACGTGGTCGCCGGGGCCGCGGGCGGCGGCGGGCCGCGCGTCGTCGTGTTCGACGGCGCGACCGGCGTCGTCCTCCGGGACTTCTACGCCTACGACCCGGCGTTCCGCGGCGGGGTCAACGTCGCCGCCGCCGACTTCGACGGCGACGGCCGCGCCGAGGTCGTGACCGGCGCGGGGGTCGGCGGCGCGCCGCACGTCCGCGTCTTCAGCGGCCGCACCGGCGACTTGCTGGCCCAATACTTCGCCGGAGACAGTACCGCCCGCGGTGGGGTGACGGTCGCGGCCGTCGGCGTCGGGGCCGGCGGCCCGGTCACGGTCGTCGCCGGCTCCGGCGTCGGCGTGGAGCCGGAGGTCCGGCTGGTGGACGCCCTCAGCGGCGAGGGCCAGGCCGCCTTCGCCCCGTTCGAGGCCG